>PPEA01000170.1 GCA_002967005.1 Mycobacterium talmoniae | reverse complement strand
CATCGGCGTGCCCGCCGGGCGGGGTGAGGGTCTCGGCGGCCGCGATCGCGCCCAGCACCGCGCGGGCTTTGTTGGTGGCCTCGGTGTACTCGTAGGGGCCGTTGGAGTCGGCGACCACCCCGCCGCCGGCCTGCACGTAGGCGGTGCCGTCGCGCATCAACGCGGTGCGGATCGCGATCGCGAAATCGGCGTTGCCGGCGAAGTCCAGGTAGCCGACCACGCCCCCGTACAGCCCGCGCCGGGTCTTCTCGACTTCCTCGATGAGCTCCATGGCCCGCACCTTGGGCGCCCCGGACAGGGTGCCGGCCGGGAAACAGGCGGTCACCGCGTCCAACGCGGTGCGGTCCTCGGCGAGCATGCCGGTCACCGTGGACACCAGGTGCATGACGTGGCTGTAGCGCTCGATGTGGCTGTAGTCCTCGACGCGCACCGTGCCCGGCACGCACACCCGGCCCAGGTCGTTGCGGCCCAGGTCGACCAGCATCAGGTGCTCGGCGCGCTCCTTGTCGTCGGCCAGCAGCTCCTTTTCCAGCAGCTGGTCCTCTTCCTCGGTCTTCCCGCGCCACCGGGTGCCGGCGATCGGGTGGGTGGTCGCCCACCCGTCCTGCACGGTGACCAGCGCCTCCGGGCTGGATCCGACGATGGAAAACGCCCGCGACCCGTCGCCGGCGGGGACCTGCAGCAGGTACATGTACGGGCTGGGGTTGGACACCCGCAGCATCCGGTACACGTCAATCGGGTCGACGGCGGTGTCCATCTCGAACCGCTGCGACGGCACCACCTGGAACGCCTCACCGGCCTCGATTTCGCCCACCAGACGCTCCACGATCGCCCCGTACTCCTCGACGGTGCGTTGCGCCCGGTGCCGCGGCTCGGGGCGGCTGAAGGTGGCCACCGTCGACGGCAGCGGCTGGCCCAGCGCCGCGGTCATCACGTCCAGGCGGGCCACCGCGTCGTCGTAGGCCTCATCGACGCGCTCGTCGGTGCCGTTCCAGTTCACCGCGTTGGCGATCAGGGTGATGGTGCCCTCGTGGTGGTCGACCGCCGCGACGACGGTGGCCAGCAGCAGCAGCATGTCGGGCAGGCCCAGATCGTCGACGGTCAGCTCCGGCAGCCGCTCCAGGCGGCGCACCAGGTCGTAGCTGAAGAACCCGACCATCCCGCCCGACAGCGGCGGCAGCCCGTGCGGGGCGCCGGTCGCCAACAGCGCCAGCGTGGCGCGCAGCGCCTGGAGGGGGTCCCCGCCGGCCGGGGCGTCTTGCGGCACTGTGCCCAGCCAGACCGCTTGACCGTCGCGCACCGTCAACGCCGACGGCGCCCCCGCACCGATGAACGACCACCGCGACCAGGACCGGCCGTTTTCGGCCGATTCCAGCAGGAAGGTGCCCGGCCGGTTGCCGGCGAGCTTGCGGTAGGCCGACAACGGCGTCTCGGCATCGGCCAACACCTTGCGGGTCACCGGAACCACCCGGTGCTCGGCGGCCAGCGCCCGGAAGTCCTCCCGGGAGGTCGTTACTGCGAGGGTGGCGTCGTGCACGCGTACATCTTCCCAGACCCGCGGACGGGCACCGGCGTAGCGTGACGGCCATGAAAACTGGTGACACCGTGGCCGACTTCGAGCTTCCCGACCAGACCGGCACACCGCGCCGGCTCAGCGCCCTCCTCGCCGACGGGCCGGTGGTGCTGTTTTTCTACCCGGCGGCGATGACGCCGGGCTGCACCAAGGAGGCCTGCCACTTCCGGGATTTGGCGTCCGAGTTCGCCGCGGTCGGCGCGCAACGGGTCGGGATCAGCGCCGATGCGGTGGCCAAGCAGGCCAAGTTCGCCGACCAGCAGGGCTTCGACTACCCGCTGCTGTCGGATACCGACGGCACGGTCGCCGCGCAGTTCGGCGTCAAGCGCGGCCTGCTCGGCAAGCTGATGCCGGTCAAGCGGACCACGTTCGTCATCGACACCGACCGCACGGTGCTCGACGTCATCGCCAGCGAATTCTCCATGGACACCCACGCCGACAAGGCGCTGGCCACGCTGCGGGCCCGCTCGGCGTCCTAGCCGCGTCCCGCCGTTCCGGTAGCATCGCTGGGGTGGGCAGTCCCAGGGCCGCGGAACATCCGCGGCCGGACCATGTCATCGCGCACCTCAGCGACACCCATCTGATTGCCGGCGACGGCGAGCTGTACGGCGACGTCGACGCGGAAGCCCGATTATCCGAGCTGCTGGACCGGCTGGCGGGCTCCCAGGCGCGCCCGGACGCCTTGGTGTTCACCGGGGATCTCGCCGACACCGGCCAGCCGGACGCCTACCGCGCGCTGCGCGAATTGGTCGAACCGCTGGCCGATCGCCTTGGCGCCGAGCTCATCTGGGTGATGGGTAACCACGACGACCGGGCCGCGCTGCGCGAGCACCTGTTGGGTGAGGCGCCGACGATGGCCCCGATGGACCGGGTGCACGAGGTCGCCGGGCTGCGGATCGTGGTGTTGGACACCTCGGTGCCCGGCCACCACCACGGACAGCTCACCGCGCAGCAGTTGGAGTGGCTGGCCGCGCAGCTGGCCGAGCCCGCCCCGTTCGGCACCATTCTGGCCATGCACCACCCGCCGGTGCCCAGCGTGCAGGACCTTGCCGCGCTGGTGGAACTGCGCGACCAGGCTGCGCTGGCCGAGGTGCTGGACGGCACCGATGTGCGCAGCATCCTGGCCGGGCATCTGCACTACTCCACCACCGCCACCTTCGCCGGCATCCCCGTCTCGGTGGCGTCGGCGACCTGCTACACCCAGGACCTGTTGAGCGCCGGGACCCGGGGCCGCGACGGCGCGCAGGCGTTCAACCTGGTGCACTGCTACCCGGACACCGTGGTGCACACCGTGGTTCCGTTGGCCGCCGGGCCCACGGTGGGGCGGTTCGTCCCGCCGACGGCGGTGGACCGGGAGCTGGCCGACG
>PPEA01000017.1 GCA_002967005.1 Mycobacterium talmoniae | reverse complement strand
CGCCAACGCGGTCGCCGAGATGACGGTCGCGTTGCTGCTGGCCGCCACCCGGCACCTGCTGGTCGCCGACGCCGACGTGCGGGCCGGGGAGACGTTCCGCGACGGCACCCTCCCCTATCAGCGGTTCCGCGCCTGGGAGATCGCCGGCGCGACGGCCGGGCTGATCGGCCTGGGCGCGGTGGGTCGGGCGCTGCGCTGGCGCCTCACCGGCCTGGGCCTGCGGGTGATCGCCTACGACCCTACAACGACGAGGCGCGCCACGGCCTCGACGAGGTGCTCGCCGAATCCGACATCGTGTCGCTGCACGCGCGGTCACCGACGGACACCGTCGGGCTGATCGGGACGACGGCAGTTCGCGGCCATGCGGGACGGGGTGGTCTTCCTCAACACCGCCCGGGCCCAGCTGCACGACACCGACGCGCTGGTCGGCGCGCTGCGCAGCGGCAAGGTGGCCGCCGCGGGGCTGGACCATTTCGCCGGGGAGTGGCTGCCGGCCGACCACCCGCTGGCGGCGATGCCCAACGTGGTGCTGACCCCGCATATCGGCGGGGCCACCTGGAACACCGAGGCCCGGCAGGCCCAGATGGTGGCCGATGACCTCGAGGAGCTGCTGTCGGGCGGCACGCCCGCCCGCCTCGTCAACCCGGAGGTGCTGACCGCATGAGATTCGTCGACGACCCGGAGGCCGCGGTGCTGGCCGCCGCCAAGGACATGCTGCGCCGCGGCCTGGTGGAGGGCACGGCCGGCAATATCTCGGCCCGCCGCGAAGACGGCAACCTGGTGATCACCCCGTCCTCGGTCGACTACGCGGCGATGACGCTGGAGGATCTGGTGCTGGTCGACCCCGACGGCGCGGTGCTGCACGCGGCCGACGGCCGGTCGCCGTCCACCGAGATGGCCCTGCACCTGGCCTGTTTCGCCGCGTTCGACGACATCGGTGCCGTCATCCACAGCCATCCGGTCTGGGCCACCATGTTCGCCGTTGCGCACCAACCGATTCCGGCCTGCCTCGACGAGTTCGCGGTGTACTGCGGCGGGGATATCCGCTGCGCCGACTACGCCGCGTCGGGCACCCCGCAGGTCGGCGCCAACGCGGTCCGCGCCCTGGAGGGTCGGGCGGCGGCGGTGATCGCCAACCACGGCATGGTGGCGGTGGCGCCGCGCCCGGACAAGGCCCTGCACGTGACCGCGCTGGTGGAGCGCACCGCCCAAATCGTCTGGGGGGCACGGGCGCTGGGCGGGCCGGTGCCGCTGCCCGACGACGTCAACGCCGGCTTCGCCGGGATCTACGGCTACCTGCGGGCCAACCCCCCGCGTGACTCTGCGTCTACCAGGCACTCCACTCGACCTTGTGCCTGGTACGCGCAGAGTCAACGGCGGTGACCTACAGGCGCTCCACTTGGAAAACCCCGTAACCGGCGAAGTCGCGCCAATTGGTCGACGCGATCCGGCGAACGCCCGCCCGATAATAGGTCGCCGCAAGCATGGTGTCGAGCAACCGTTTCCGTCCCAACCTCCGCTCGTGGATCCACGCCGACCAGACCGCACCCACCTCGGCGTCGGCGACCACCACCCGCGACTCTTCGGCATGCCACCATTGCTCACACAGATCCAGCGCCGCGGTCATCTCCAGTGGACGCTCGAACCGCCGTTGGTCGGTGATGACGTGACAGAACTCGGTCAGCACCTGCGCGGTAATGGCGATCGACGCCGGCTTGCCGACGATCTCGGCATCGAATAGTTCCCAACAGGCGCGGTGCGCGGGGTGTTCCTCGACGGTCAGGCCGACCAGGAAGCTCGTGTCGACACCGATCACGATCCCGGCCCGAGCATCTCCGAGAGCAGGTCGTCCTCGGATGTCAACGGTTGCAGCACCGCGCCCAGCGCGCGCGGCCGAAAGCCGCGCAGGTCGTTGCCGGGACGAAGACGTTCGCGGCGGTACTGCTCCATGGCCTCACGAATCAGCTCCGAGGTGGGACGGCCGAGGCGTTTCGACGCGCGCTGGAAATCCTCGTAGACCGGCTCGCTTACATTGACCGTGATGGTCTTCATACATCAAGACTAATGTATTCCGCCGTTTTGCCGTCGACGTGGTGAGTGAGTACTCTCTCTCCTCATGCCCGGCTCGACCCGTGACCAGCTGCTGACCGCGGCGCTGGCGTTGTTCGCCGCGAAGGGCTACGCCGCGACGTCGGTCGCCGATATCCAGCAGGCCTGCGGCCTGGCCGCGGGTTCCGGTGCGCTCTACAAGCACTTCTCCTCCAAACGCGCCCTGCTCGAGGCGGCGGTGGCGCACCGCACCGCCGGCATCGTGGCCGCGCGCCAGCAGTACGACGCGCGGACCCCGGACAGCGTCGAGGGGGCGGTGCGCGCGGCCGGCGAGTTGATCTGGCGCAACCTCACCGACAGCCAAGAATTGCTGCGGGTGATGTTGCGCGAACCCGACGAGCTCGGCGACCTGGATGAACAGACCTGGCGGATCATCACCGACAACGCCTACCAGCGCTTCGCCGATGAACTGACCGCCGCCAACGACGCCGGCCGGACCCGGATTCCGGACCCGCAGGCCACCGCCGCGGTGGCGATCGCCGCGCTGTCGTACTTCGCCTCGTTGCGGGCGCTGACCCGGCGCACCCCCGGCAACGTCGACGACGACCGCTTCTTCGAGGCGTGGGTCGACCAGGTCACCGCTGTGCTGCGGCGGCACACCATCACGAAAAAACGTTGACCACCAGGAGGAACCAGATGACGTTCGCACTGCAGCTCAGCGATGAGGTGATCGAGGTGCGCGACTGGGTGCACCGGTTCGCCGCCGAGGTCGTCCGCCCCGCGGCCGCCGAATGGGACGAGCGGGAGGAAACGCCGTGGCCGATCATCGCCGAGGCGGCCAAGATCGGGCTGTACTCCCCGGAGTTCTTCGGCCAGCAGGCCGGCGAACCGAGCGGGCTGGGGATGCTCACCGTGTTCGAGGAACTGTTCTGGGGTGACGCCGGCATCGCGCTGTCCATCATGGGCACCGGCCTGGCCGCGGCGGCGTTGGCGGGCAACGGAACTCCCGACCAGCTGGCCCGCTGGCTGCCGGAGATGTTCGGCACCGCCGAGGACCCCAAGCTCGGGGCGTTCTGCTCCTCGGAACCCGACGCCGGATCCGACGTCGGCGCCATCCGGACCCGGGCCCGCTACGACGAGGCGACCCGCGAATGGGTGCTCAACGGCACCAAGACCTGGGCCACCAACGGCGGAATCGCCAACGTGCACATCGTGGTCGCGTCGGTGTACCCCGAACTCGGCTCACGCGGGCAGGCCACGTTCATCATCCCGCCGGGCACCCCCGGGTTGGTGCAGGGCCAGAAGTTCAAAAAGCACGGCATCCGGGCCTCCCACACCGCCGAGGTGGTGCTCGACGACGTCCGCCTGCCCGAGGACCTGATCCTGGGTGGTCGCGAGAAGTTCGAGGCGCGCGTCGCCCGGGTCAAATCCGGGGCGTCGGCACGCGGGCAGGCCGCGATGAAGACGTTCGAACGCACCCGCCCGACCGTCGGCGCGATGGCCGTCGGGGTGGCCCGCGCCGCCTACGAGTACGCCCTCGACTATGCCTGCCAGCGCGAACAATTCGGCCGCAAGATCGGTGAATTCCAGGCGATCGCCTTCAAGCTCGCCGACATGAAGAGCCGTATCGACGCGGCCCGGCTGCTGGTGTGGCGGGCCGGCTGGATGGCGCGCAACAATCACAGCTTCGACAACGCCGAGGGGTCGATGGCCAAGCTGGTGGCCAGCGAGACCGCGGTGTACGTCACCGACGAGGCCATCCAGATCCTGGGCGGCAACGGGTACACCCGCGACTACCCGGTGGAGCGCATGCACCGGGACGCGAAGATCTTCACCATCTTCGAAGGCACCAGCGAAATCCAGCGCCTGGTCATCTCGCGGGCGCTGACCGGCCTGGCCATCCGCTGACCTCGGCTCGGGGTGAGCCCTACAGCCGGGGCTCCCCCAGCCACAGCGCGCTGGCCCCGGACAGCGTCCGGTCGGCCTGGTCGACCGATCCCGACCAGCGAGCCGCACCAGCCAGCGCCCCGACCGCGCGGGCAGC
>PPEA01000169.1 GCA_002967005.1 Mycobacterium talmoniae | reverse complement strand
GGAACCGGCGGGGCCGGGACCACTGCCGCCTGCTGTTGGATCGGCGCGGCGGGGTCGGGCGGATCGCGCCGCGCGGCGTACCCCGAACCGCTGGGGTGCAGCAAGGACCTGATCAGCGGGCCCAGTTTGGGCAGCGGCGCCGACGGATTGGTCCCGCGGGGCCGGCGCCCGGTCGGCCGTTGCACCGGTCCCGGGTTGGGCGTCACCGGGACCGCGGTCGGCGGATCGACATTGGCTTCGGGCGAATTGCAGGTCGCCGCGGACGCAGACGGCGCGGGGCCGGTCTCAACGATCAGCGCGACGGCAGCCAGCACTGCCATCGCCGCTGAAACGATTCGACGGATCGCCGACATGTCACACCTTTCTGGGGGACGCGCCTTGACGTCCGCACTCGACTGGTGTGACGATAGTGGCCTGCGAGGCTGTTGTGGCCTGTGATTCGGGAGTGGTACTCATCCGTGACCGTGTCGCAACCGACCGATTTCGCCCCGATGGCGCGTGGGCGTGCTACTTTGTGGCCCGCTTAGTCGAGGGCGCGCACCGCGTCGGCCACCTGATGCAGCTGGTCGAGGTCGGAACTGGTCGGGATGAGATGCACTTCGTCGGTGCCGATCGCGGCGAATTTACGCAGCACCGCGACCAGGTCGTCGGCGCTGCCCGCCCACCCGGTGGTCGGCGCCATCGCGTCGACGTAGTCGGCCGGGATCCAGTTCATGTAGCGCCGCAGGTGCCGGTGCACCTGGGCCCGGGCGGACTCGTCATCGCCCAGGGCAAACCAAAACGACGTCGCCAGATGGGGTTTGGGTTTGCCGGCCTGCGCCCACGCGGCGCGGGCGACGTCGAACAGCTCGTCTTGTTTGGTCACGTCGAGATCCAAGGTGGTACCGGCCAGCCCGTCGGCCCAGCCCGCGGCGCTGCGGACGGTCTTGGGACCGATGGTGCCCACCAGCAGCCGCGGACCTCCCGGCTGCACCGGCGCCGGCCCCACCGGCAGCACCGATTCGGTGACCTTCTCCCCCGCCCAGACCCGTTTCATGACCGCCACCCGCTGCGCCATGCCGCGCATCCGTCTGGGTGCCCGGGTCGGCGCCGACCGCGCGATAGTCCTCGTGCCGGCCGCCCACGCCGATGCCGACGGTGAGCCGTCCGTCGCACAGCAGGTCGCCGGTGGCCAGCGCCTTGGCCAGCATGACGGGATCGTGCAATTGGGGCACCACCACCGTCGTCACCAACCGAACCCGCTCGGTCCAGGCCGCCAGCGCCCCCAACAGCGTCAGGCTGTCGGGGTTCTCGAACGCGATCCGCTCACCCCAGCACAACGACGAGAACGGCCCGTCGTCGATGGCGCGCGCCCAGTCCCGCAGCAGCGTCGCGTCCAGGTCTGGCTCCATCACCGGCATGGTCATCCCGATCTGCACGACGGCGATTCTGGCATGGCCACCACACGCGGCCGGCCGGGTGGCAGCATGTGGCGGGTGGCCGTCACCAGCAGCTCCATCGCGCATGTCCGGCTCACCGTCACCGACATCGAGCGATCGCGGCGGTTCTACGAATCGGTGTTCGGCTGGCCGGTCCTCGTCGAGATGCCCGCGAACGCCGATCAGGCCACCCGCGCGCGGTTGGGTTTTCTGTTCGGCGGGGTCATCTACGACCTCGGCGGTGCGCTGATCGGGCTGCGGCCCGTCGCCGATGACCGCTTCGACGAAAACCGGGTGGGCCTGGACCACCTGGCGTTGCGGGTGGCTGATAAAGGCGAACTAGATGCTGCCGCAGCGCATCTCGATGACTTGGGGATCGCCCATGAGCCGATCAAGGATATCGGCCCGTCGTACATCCTCGAGTTCCGCGACCCGGACAACATCGCGCTGGAGCTCACCGCACCCAAGTAGCGGCGCGGCGGCGGGTCGCGCGGCAGACTGGGGCCATGAGCATTTCCTTCAACCACACCATCGTCGCCGCCCACGATAAGCGGGCGTCCGCCGAGTTTCTGGCCGAGTTGTTCGGGCTGCCCGACCCGCAGCCCTTCGGCCACTTCATGGTGGTGGGCCTGGACCACGACGCCAGCCTCGATTACGCCGAGGTGCCCGCCGAGGAAGCGATCCGGCCGCAGCACTACGCATTTCTGGTGTCCGAGGCGGAATTCGACGCCATCTACGACAAGATCTCGTCGCGCGGCATGCCGCATTGGGCCGACCCGCGCGCGAGCGGGCCGGCGAGATCAACCACCGCGACGGCGGCCGCGGGGTGTATTTCCGCGACCCCAACGGGCACGCGATGGAGATCCTCACCCGCCCCTACGGCTCGGGGGCCTAAGGGGATCAGGTTTCCCGGTGGCCGCGGGCGTGTTCTTGGGAGCGGTAGTCGTCGGCGAGGCGGGCCACATGCTCGGGCAGCGCCCCGGCCGCGACGTCGGCCAGGCTGGTCTCCTCCAGCACCAGGCGCATGCTGGCGCGCAGCGCCCGCCACACGTCGGGCAGCGCGGCGGTGGGACCTCCGTAGGGCAGGTCGCCGAGCCCGATGTCGCGCACGCTGGCCAGCGGGCCGTCGATGCAGCGCAACACGTCGGCGATGCTGATCTCGGTGGCCGGGCGAGCCAGTTCGTAGCCGCCGTCGCGGCCGCGGTGGCTGCGCACCAGCCGATCGGTGCGCAGCGCCGTGAGGATGTCAACCAGAAATTGCGGCGGGATGCCCTGGGCTTGGGCCAGGTCATCGGTTTTCACCAGCGCGCCGGGCTCGGCGGTGGCGAGCTGCACCATCGCCCGCACCGCGTACTCCGCCTTGGCCGACATCCGCATGCTGGGGATTCTGCCATTGCCCGGCGTTAGCCGATGGCGGCCAGCACCGCCTGCGCGTACTCGGGGCGACACACCACCAGATCCGGCAGCAGCGGGTCGGGCCGGTTGTAGCTCAGCGCCGAGCCGTCGATGCGGGAGGTGTGCAGTCCCGCCGCCCGGGCCACCGCGACCGGCGCCGCCGAATCC
>PPEA01000168.1 GCA_002967005.1 Mycobacterium talmoniae | reverse complement strand
GATGCCCGCTGGCCATCGACGAATGCCGTGACGCGGAGCCGGATTTGGCTCCGGTGGGGCCCGACCATCGGGCGGCCTGCATCCGCACCGAGCACGTGGCGGGTCGCAGCGCCGCCGACATCTACGGGGTCGGCACCGACACGCCGGAGACCGCATCCGCCGACGACGCGCCGGTGGTGGTGCGGGTGCAGGATCTGGTCAAGACCTACCGACTGACCAAAGGGGTGGTGCTGCGGCGCAACCTCGGCGAGGTCCGCGCGGTCGACGGGGTCAGCTTCGAACTGCAGCAGGGCCGCACGCTGGGCATCGTCGGCGAGTCGGGGTCGGGAAAATCCACCACGCTGCATCAGATTCTGCAGCTCAGCGCCCCGCAGGCGGGCACCATCGAGGTTCTGGGCACCGACGTCGCCACCCTGACCGCGGGCACCCGGCGGGTGTTGCGACGCGACTTGCAGGTGGTGTTCCAGGATCCGGTGGCCTCCCTGGACCCCCGCTTCCCGGTTTTCGATGTGCTTGCCGAGCCGCTGCGCGCCAACGGGTTTGGCAAGGACGAGATCAACACCCGGGTCGCCGAGTTGCTCGAGCTGGTGGGGCTGCGGCGCGCCGACGCCAGCCGCTACCCCGCCGAGTTCTCCGGCGGACAAAAACAACGCATCGGTATCGCCCGCGCGCTGGCGTTGCAGCCGAAGATCCTCGCGCTCGATGAGCCGGTGTCCGCCCTGGACGTGTCCATCCAGGCCGGCATCATCAACCTGCTGCTGGATTTGCAGCAGCAGCTCGGGTTGTCCTACCTGTTTGTGTCCCATGACCTTTCGGTCGTCAAACATCTCGCGCACCGGGTGGCGGTGATGTTCGCCGGCGCCATCGTCGAGCAGGGTGAGGCCGATGAGGTTCTGCGCGCACCCCAACACGACTACACCCGCCGGCTGCTGGCCGCGGTCCCCCAACCGGAGCCGCATCGTGGGTAGCCGTGCGTTGACTCTGCGCTCAGGGCGCGGTTTTGCGAGAAGAGATCGCCCTAGGCGCAGAGTCACCGCGGTCTGCGCGGCGGTGCTGACGGCCGGACTGATCCTCACCGGGTGTGCCCCGGTCAACATAGACGCGGTCGACGGCGCCGCCGAGATCGGCAGCAGCAGCGACATCAACCCGCAGGATCCGGCCACATTGCAAGACGGCGGGAACCTGCGGCTGGCGCTGGCGGAGTTCCCGCCGAACTTCAACACCTTGCACATCGACGGCAACCTGGCCGATATCGGCGGCATGCTCAAGGCCACCCTGCCGCGCGCGTTCACCATCGGCCCGGACGGCTCGGCCACCGTGGACACCGACTACTTCACCAGTGTCGAGCTCACCGGCACCGACCCGCAGGTGGTTACCTACACCATCAACCCGAGGCGGTATGGTCCGACGGCACCCCGCTGACCTGGGAAGACATCGCCAGCCAACTCCACGCCGTCAGTGGGGTCGACGACCGGTTCGCGATCGCCAGCACCGGCGGGGCCGAACGGGTCAAGTCGGTGACCCGCGGTGTCGACGACCGGCAGGCGGTGGTGACCTTCGCCAAGCCGTATTCGGAGTGGCGCGGCATGTTCGCCGGCAACTCGATGCTGCTGCCCAAGAGCATGACCGCCACCCCCGACGCGTTCAACAAGGGCCAACTGCAGCGGCCCGGCCCGTCGGCCGGCCCGTTCATCGTGTCCGCGTTGGACCGCGGCGCGCAGCGCATCACGTTGACCCGCAATCCGCGCTGGTGGGGCAGAAAGCCGCGGCTGGACAGCATCACCTACCTGGTGCTCGACGACGCGGCGCGGCTGCCGGCGCTGCAGAACAAGACCATCGACGCCACCGGGGTGGCCTCCCTGGACCAGCTGACCATCGCGCGGCGCACCCGCGGCATCTCGATCCGTCGCGCCCCCACCCCGGCCTGGTATCACTTCACCATCAATGGGGCGCCCGGCTCGATCCTGGCCGATAAGGCGCTGCGGGTCGCCGTCACCAAGGGCATCGACCGCCAGCTCATCGCCGACGTGACCCAGCGCGGCCTGACCACCGATCCGGTCCCGTTGAACAACCACATCTACGTCGCCGGCCAGGAAGGCTACCAAGACAACAGCATCGGCTACGACCCGGAGCAGGCCAAGCGTGAACTCGACGCGCTGGGCTGGAAACTCAACGGGAAGTTCCGTGAAAAGAACGGGCGCCGGTTGGTGATCCGCGACGTGCTCTACGACGCGCAGAGCACCAAACAGTTCGGCCAGATCGCGCAGCACAGCCTGGCCCAGATCGGGGTCCAGCTGGAACTCGACGCCAAGAGCGGCTCCGGCTTTTTCAGCAAGTACATCAACGTCGGCGACTTCGATTTCGCGCAGTTCTCCTGGGTCGGTGACGCGTTCCCGCTGGCCGGGCTCACCCAGATCTACGCCTCGCACGGGGAGGGCAATTTCGGCAAGATCGGCAGCCCGCAGATCGACGCCAAGATCGAGCAGACGCTGTCCGAACTCGACCCGGCTAAGGCCCGGGCGCTGGCCAACGAGGTCGATGCGCTGTTGTGGGCGGAGGGTTTCAGCCTGCCGCTGACCCAAACCCCCGGCAACGTCGCGGTCCGCAGCTCCCTGGCCAACTTCGGCGCCACCGGGCTAGCGGATTTGGATTACACCGCGATCGGCTTCATGCGCGAGTAGGGCCGAGGCTCAGGCGGTCAGCTCGATGCGGTGCGCGCCGTCGACGCTTTGGTAGCGGGCGGGGGTGCAGGTCAGCACGATCACCTGGCCGTGCGCGCCGACCATGTCGAACACCTCCCCCATGCTGGCCAGCCGGCCCGGATCGGTGAAGCCCAGCGCATCGTCGATCAACACCGGGACGGTGTCTTCCTTGGCGACCAGCGCCGCGCCGGCCAGCCGCGCCAGGATGCCGAGTTGCTCTTTGGCCCCACCCGACAGCGAGTCGTAGGGCACGGTGCGGCCCTCGAGCGTGCGGCTGCAGATGCGCAGGTCGCTGTCCACCTCCACCTCGAAGCTGGGCCCGAACACCGGGCGGCCCAGCCGTTCGATTTCGGCGCGGAACGGGGCGACGTAACGCAGCCGGGTGGTGTCGCGGTGGCGGACCATCACCGACCGCAGCAGCTGCGCGGCGCGGGCCCGGCGCCCGATCCGCGCATGTTCGGCCGCGGCGTGGG
>PPEA01000167.1 GCA_002967005.1 Mycobacterium talmoniae | reverse complement strand
CGGTCAGCTGGTCGAGCCGGAGCAGCAGCCCCAGCGGCCGCCTGAGCGTCGTCGGCGGTGGCGGTGGTCGGCCGCGCGCGCGGTGGCGACCAAGTTCCTCGACCGCGGCGGCGGCGAACCCGCCGATACCCAGCTCGTCGAACTCGCCGTCGGCGGGCAGCACCGCCAGCTCGGTGTGCCGGTCCCAGGTGCCCAGCCAGGCGAACAGCCGCGCGTACTTGTCCAGGCAGGCGTCCAGGGCGGTGCGGTCGGTGACGCTCAGGGTGCCGGTCAGCGCCAGCCGCACCACGGTGCGGTCCTTGTCGGGCAGCTGGTCGAGGTTGATGTCCAGGTCGGCGACGTCGCGGCTGGTGTCGACCTGGCGGTGCAGGGTCAGGAACCGCCACCGGCCGACGTGGCGGGCGTCGACGCTGACCGTGCGGTTCGTCTCGTCGAGGTCGACGAGAAGCACGTGGCCGGAGTCGGCTTCGATGTCGTCGAAGTTGGTGACTTCCGGTGCGCCGGAGTACCAGACCCGCCCGGTGGCGCCGACCTGGGTGCGGGAATGCTTGTCGCCCAACGCAACATAGTGCAGGGCGCCGCGGGCCAGCGCGTCCTGGACCGCGGCCAGCCGGATCAGCGACGGTTTGCCCGGGTCGGGGTCCAGCACGTCGACGCCGCCGTGGGCGATCAGGATCCGGGTGGTGCCGTCGGCGGGCAGCCCGTCCAGCACCGGCGCGACCAGATCGGCGGTGGGCGCCTTGGAGTGCCACGGCGCGGCGACGAGTTCCACGCCCGGCCGCAGGGGGTGCACGCCGGGCCGGTCCAACACCACGACGTTGTCGGGGCATTCGGCGGTGAACAGGGCACCGGTGTAGACCGATGACCCGTCCAGCGGGTCGTGATTGCCCGGCAGCAGATAGACCGGAATCCCGATGGTGCGCATGGCTTCCAGGGACTGGCTGATCACCGCCGGGGCGAGCTGGTTGTGTTCGAACACGTCGCCGGCGACGACGACGAACTCGCGCCGGTCTGCGCGGCCAGCCGCC
>PPEA01000166.1 GCA_002967005.1 Mycobacterium talmoniae | reverse complement strand
CGCCGAGTACCGCGGCTGAGCGTCGCCGGCCAGGAAGTGACGGGTCATGCCGAGCTGCCAGTCGGCGGTGTGCACAAACCGCATGTCACTCCCCTTTTCCGTCTCGCCTGTGCCCGGCTCGGGGCCGGCATCGCGAGTGTATGGCCGGGGTCCGACAAGTCCGCGGACCCGCGTCGCAGGTCCGCCGACCGGAGCGGCGGTGGGCGCCGGGCTACCACACTGGCGCCTCACTTGCCTCATCAGTCGCACACGTCTCTGGGAGGACGGTGCACATCTGCTGGAATCGGATATCACATACGACATCACGCAAGTGCTCGACGGCTTGACTGCCCGGTGCTGCCCTAACGTAGGACCCGTGAGCGATCACCCCCGCACCCTGGTGCTGCTGCGCCACGCGAAGTCGACGTATCCGGATGGCGTCGCCGACCGCGACCGGCCGCTGGCACCGCGTGGTATCCGAGAAGCCGGGCTGGCCGGCGAGTGGCTGCGCGCGAATCTGCCGGCCATCGACCAGGTGCTCTGTTCGACCGCGACCCGCACCCGACAGACCTTGGCGCGCACCACCATCGGCGCGCCGGTGCGCTACCTGGAGCGCCTCTACGACGCCGTCCCGGGCGCCGTCATCGCTGAGATCAACACCGTCGCCGATGAGGTCGCCACCTTGCTGGTCATCGGTCACGAACCGGCGATGTCCCAGACGGCGCTCGGCCTGACCGGCGCCGAGGGCACCAACACCGCTGCCACCGAAAGCATTGCGGTCAAGTTCCCCACCTCGGCGATGGCGGTGTTGCGGGTGCCGTGCCGGTGGGAACGGCTCGAACTCGGCGGCGCGGCGCTGGTCGACTTCCACGTACCGCGCTAAAGCGGTGAACCCGAGACGGCGAATTCACCGACGCGCTTTGGGCCGCGTAGTAGCGCAGGCGATATCCGTTTGCCGCACAGGTGCATCCTTCGGCCAGGGACGCCCGCGACCCGAGGGGGCAAAGGTACGCCTGTGGCAGCCGAGGCGCACCACAGCCGACCTAGAAGTTGCGCGCCAGCGTCAACTCCATCAGCTTGATGGCCTGCTCGCAGGCGTCGATGCCGGCGGTCTGCGGGTTCACCCACCAGCCGACCACCCCGGCGGCGTCGCTGGCCACCCCGCACGACCCGTTGGGGTCGTTGGGGCGCATCACGATCGAGTCGATGCCCTCGATCAACCGGCTCTCGATCTGGTACTTCAGGCCCTCGGCGACCTTGCGTTCGTTGGCCAGGCTGCCCTGCTCAAACCAGAACCGGGTGATGTCGATCAGCCCGGCCGGGTTGGCCGCCTGCCAGCGGCAGATGGCGCCGACGAACGTGCTCTGGATGTCCAGCGGGTCGGCCCCGACGGTCTTGGCGAGGATGTCGGTGGTCAACACCTCGCACTCCTTGAGCAGGTTCGGATACATCTGCTGGGAGTTGTCGTTGCGCGGGACGTCGCCGGACCCCACCTTGACCGGCGTGCCACCCACCGACTTCGAACAGCCGGTCAGCGCGGCCAGCAGGGTCAGCGCCGCCGCGACCACCGCGCCGACCCGGATACGCACCGACGGGCTCATTTCGCGTTCACAATCGATTGTCGGGTCAGTTCCTTGGCCACCTCGCACGGATCGGGGAACGGCTTCTGGGCGAAGCTGACCGACCACTCGATGAAGTCGTCGTCGAACTGAATACCCACCTCGCACAGGCTGTCCCCCAACGACGCCTGGGTGCCGATCGCGATGAACCCGCCGTGGCCCTCGATGTTGATGTCTTCGACGCTGGTGCGGGACAGCTCCTCGGTCTTGCGTTCCCGCCCGATCGGGCTGCCGCGGTACCAGGAGAAGGAAAAGTGCGGGCCCAAAATCCCGCCGCCGGCCAGCCACTGGCAGCCCACCGAGTTCTGCGCGGTGTTGACCAGCCCGGTCACCTTGGTCAGTTCGGTGACGGTCTGATCGCTGACCCCGCCGCACTGCGGGAAGAACGGCCCGTGCTTGCCTTCGGCGTTGGGCGCGGCGGTCGACGGCACCGCCGGCCCGTCATTCGAGCCGCTCGAATCGCTGCACCCGGCGACCAGCGCGATCACCGCCGCCGTGCCGGCCGCCGCGCGGGCCAGCGGCATCAATTTGGACTGCACCGCTATGCGCACCTACTGCTCGTCACACGATGCACTGTAGCGTCCGCCCGGCGCGGCTAACCACGGCGTGCCGGGTGACCAGTCACTTTGCGTCGCGTCGCGGGCCCCCGGTCGACCCCGGACCGCCACCGGCTTGTGCGACAGTTACCAGATGCTGGTGGCCCTGCTGCGGCGCTACGTCCGGCCGTATCGACGGCTGGTCGCGGCGGTCATGACGCTGCAGCTGATCAGCACCCTGGCCTCGCTATACCTGCCGACCGTGAACGCCACCGTCATCGACGACGGCGTCGCCAAGGGCAACATCCGGGTCATCGTCGCGCTGGGCGCACTGATGCTGGCGGTCACCGCGCTGCAGGCGGTGTGCGCGGTGGGCGCGGTCTACTTCGGGTCCCGTACCGGGATGGGGTTCGGCCGCGACCTGCGCGCGGCGATGTTCGGCCGGGTCCTGACCTTCTCCGAACCCGAGACCGCCCGCTTCGGCGCGCCGTCGCTGCTGACCCGCACCACCAACGACGTCCGCCAAATCCAGGTGCTGGTGCAGATGACCTGCACGGTGCTGGTCACCGCGCCGATCATGAGCGTCGGCGGCATCGTGATGGCCGTGCACCAGGACGCCGGCCTGTCCTGGCTGCTGCTGATCGCCGTGCCGGTGCTGGCCGTGGCCAACTACGCGATCATCGCCCGGATGCTGCCGCTGTTTCGCCGCATGCAGCGGCTGATCGACAACGTCAACCGGGTGCTGCGCGACCAGCTGTCCGGGGTCCGGGTGGTCCGGGCGTTCGCCCGCGAACCGTTCGAACGCGACCGGTTCGACCAGGCCAACCGTGCCCTGTCGGACACCGCGCTGACCGCCGGCAACTGGCAAGCGCTGATGTTGCCGGCCACCACCCTGACCATCAACTGCTCGTCGGTCGCGCTGATCTGGTTCGGCGGGCGGCGCATCGATGCCGGCCAGATGCAGATCGGTTCGCTGGTCGCCTTCCTGTCGTATTTCATGCAGATCCTGATGGCGGTGCTGATGGCGACCATGCTGCTGTCCATCCTGCCGCGCGCCTCGGTGTGCGCCGAACGGATCACCGACGTGCTGGCCTCCCGGCCCCGCGATCGGCGCCCCCG
>PPEA01000165.1 GCA_002967005.1 Mycobacterium talmoniae | reverse complement strand
CATCCGCCGCCCGGCGATCTACCTGTTCGACGACGCGTTCTCCGCGCTGGATGTGCACACCGACGCCGCCGTGCGGGCCGCGCTGGCGCGGATCGCGGCGGACGCCACCGTCGTCATCGTCGCGCAGCGGATCTCGACCATCGCCCACGCCGACCAGGTGGTGGTCCTCGACGAAGGGACGGTGGCCGGTATCGGCACCCACGACGCGCTGCTGGTGGACTGCCCCGCCTACGCCGAATTCGTCGACTCGCAGTCGGTGGGGCGGGTGGGGGTGTGTCGTGACCGGGCCCGTGCGTCCGCCGCTGCGTGTCGCCGCCCCCGCGGGCCGGTCCCGGGATTTCCCCGGCACCGCGGTGCGGCTGATGAAACGTCTTACCCCGCAACGCGGTTTGGTGGTCGCGGTGACGGCGCTGTCGGTGGGCGGTATCGCGATCGGGGTGGCCGGACCGCGGATCCTGGGCCACGCCACCGACCTGCTGTTCAACGGGGTGATCGGTCGCCAACTGCCGGCCGGGATCAGCAAGGACCAGGCCGTGGCCGCCGCCCGCGCCCGCGGCGACACCACCTTCGCCGAGCTGCTCTCCGGGATGAACCTGGTGCCGGGGCAGGGCGTGGACTTCGCCGCCGTCGGGCGCACCCTGGCGCTGGCATTGGGCCTGTATCTCGTTGCCGCGCTGCTGGTGTGGCTGCAAGCCCGGCTGCTCAACCTCACCGTGCAGCGCACCATGCGGGCCTTGCGCGCCGACGTCGAGGACAAGCTGCACCGGCTTCCGCTGTCCTACTTCGACGGCCGGCAGCGCGGCGAGCTGCTCAGCCGGGTCACCAACGACATCGACAATATGCAGAGTTCGATCTCGATGACGATCAGCCAGCTGGTGACGACCACGCTGACCGTGGTGGCGGTGCTGGCGATGATGGTGTCGATCTCACCGCTGCTGGCCGGGATCACCGTGCTGACGGTGCCGCTGCTGTTGCTGACCACCCGGGCGATCGTGCGGCGCTCGCAGCGGCTGTTCGCCGCGCAGTGGACGGCCACCGGGCACCTCAACGCCCACATCGAGGAGACCTACAGCGGTTTCGCGCTGGTGCGGACCTTCGGTCACAGGGAGTGGGCACAGCAGCGGTTCGGCGAACTCAACGACGACGTCTATCGGGCCAGTGTGGGCGCCCAGTTCTTCTCCGGCTTGGTGTCGCCGGCCACGATGGTGCTGGGCAACCTCAGCTACGTCGCGGTCGCCGTGGTGGGCGGGCTGCAGGTGGCGACCGGGCAGATCACGCTGGGCAGCGTCCAGGCGTTCATCGCCTACGTGCGCCAGTTCAACCAGCCGTTGACCCACCTGGCCGCCATGTACAACACGCTGCAATCGGGAATGGCCAGCGCCGAACGGGTTTTCGAGCTGCTGGACGAGCCGGAGGAACCGGCCGATCCGGAGCCGGCGGTGCTCCCCGCTGACCGGCAGGCCAGCCGGGTGGAGTTTGAGCGGGTGCACTTCGGCTACCGTCCCGGCACCCCGGTCATCGAGGATCTGTCCCTGGTGGTGGAACCGGGCAGCACGGTCGCGATCGTCGGGCCCACCGGGGCGGGCAAGACCACCCTGGTCAATCTGCTGCTGCGGTTCTACGACGTGGACTCCGGACGGATCCTGGTCGACGACGTCGACATCACCGGCATGAGCCGACACTCGCTGCGGTCCCGGATCGGCATGGTGCTACAGGACACCTGGCTGTTCGGCGGCACGATCGCCGAGAACATCCGCTACGGGCGGCCGTCGGCCAGCGAGGACGAGGTGGTGGCCGCCGCCCGGGCCGCCCACGTGGACCGGTTCGTGCACACCCTGCCGGACGGCTACCAGACCCGGATCAGCGACGCCGGCGGCAATCTCAGCGCCGGCGAGAAGCAGCTGATCACCATCGCTCGGGCGTTCCTGGCCCGCCCGCGGCTGCTCATTCTCGACGAGGCGACCAGCTCGGTGGACACCCGAACCGAACTGCTGATTCAGCATGCGATCGCTGAGCTTCGTCGCGACCGCACCAGTTTCATTATCGCCCACCGTCTTTCGACCATCCGCGACGCCGACCACATCCTGGTGCTGGAGCAGGGCCGGATCGTGGAATACGGCAACCACGCCGAGTTGCTGGCCCGCCGCGGCGCCTACTACGCGATGGCGTCGCGTTGACTCTGCGCTGACCGAACCTCACTCGCACTTTCGCGCCCTAGGCGCAGAGTCAACGCCCGTCCCGCTAAAGGTCGGGGCCCTGCGCCCGCAGGTCGTCGACGTCGGCCATCGCCTCGCGCAGTTTGGCCAGCCACTCCTGGGTGTGCTCGCCGACCAGCTTGACCGACCAGGCCAGGGCGTCCGACCGCGATCGGGCCACCCCCGCGTCGACCAGGGTGTCGAGCACCTGGCGCTCGGGCTGCTTCAACCGGGTCATGACCGGGACCGCGATGTGGGTGAACAGGACTCGCTCGTCACCGACCTCGACGCCCCAGGACACCTTGCGGTCGTAGCGGTCCTGCGCCTCGTCGGCGATCGCCATCCGTTCGGGTCGGGTTTCCTCCCGGAACCGGGACACCCGGCCGGCGGCGTGCGCCGGGGTTTCGTCGGCGCCCTCGGAGTCGGGCAGCCGGCCGATCACGGTGATTTCCTCGCGGTCGACGACCACCTCGGGGGCACCCGTCGAACCAACTCTCCGGCAGCCGCCCGGCGAACCAGTCCGCGGCGTCACCGGCGTCGGGCTGGTCTGCTTGCTGCCAGCCCCCGGGGCGGCCGCGCCGCCCGCCGTGCACATAATGTCGTTTCATGATTACATGATTACACTGTTAAACGCCGAAGGCGAGGGGTTCGCCAAGGGCGAAAAATCCGCCCCGGGGTGGCCCGGTTCGGGTGCACGAAAACCGTTGCTACCCCGCGCGGACAGGTGTAAGTTGAAGCGCGAAGCAGGCCCGGACATGACCGATCCAAAGAGCCGGTAAAAGGGGTGACAAGCCGGCCGCGCAGGATATGTGGAGACGCCCCCAAATGTCAGCCGGGCCTGCCTTATTGTGTCGGGGGGTTACCGCTCAGTCGGATCCGGCGCCGCGTCGAACCCGGAACAGTTTGACCTCATCTTTGATGCCCTTGAGGTGACGCGCACCGGCGAACGACCAACTGAAGCCGGCGTTGTCGCCGAGCGCCTGCCGCACCGATTCGGCGACCAGTAGCGCACCCGGGCGGGCCGCCCCGGTCACCCGGCTGGCCAGATTCACCGGGCTGCCGAACCAGTCGCCGGCGCGGCTGACCGCCGGGCCGGCGGCGACCCCGGCCCGCAGCCGCGGGAAGTCACGGTCGGAATCGGTGGTTTCGACCAGCTTCAGCACGGCGTCGAGCAGCGGCGCCGGTTTGGTGCTGACGAACATCACCGCGTCGCCGATCGTCTTGATGAACCGCACCGGCGGGGCCGCCACATCGCGGGCGCGGTCGGCCAGCCGGGTGGCGAGCTGCTCGAGGTCCTCGGGCGGCACCACCTCACCGAGCCGGGTGAACCCGACCAGGTCGGCGAACGCGACGCTGACCTCCCGGGCGCCCGGCAGCGCGGCGCCGGCGGCCCGTTCGCTGGCGGTGACGGCTTCGGTTTCCATCTGATGGCGCAGGTGCATGAACAGCATGTCCTCGATCCAGGGCCCCAGCAGCGGGGCGACCTGGCTGATCAGCTCCTGGGAGGCTTGGGCGACCTGCAGCTCGGTGGCGCCGGGCTGCAGGATGCTGGCCAGCGCGGTGTAGCGCATCACCTCCGCGGCGTGCGAAAGCCCTTCGGCGAGTACGCGAACGACCTGCACCATGTGGTCGGGGTCCAACCCGAGGGCGAGAAATTTCTGGGCGTGCGCGGCGGCCTCGCCGTCGGCGCGCAGGTGCACGGCGGCGTCGGGGTCGTCCACCTGAGCCAGCCCGATGGCGCGTTGCACCCGCTGCAGCAGGTCCAGGTCGACGCCGTAGCGGTCGCTGATCTCCCGCGCGACACGTAGCTGCCGTCGTCGCCGATGATGCGCCGCGACGCCAGCAGGATCGGGGTCGGCGCGGCACGGATCTGCTCGGCGGTGATGCCCTGGTCGAGCAGCCAGGCGATCAGCTCGGCGCGCTCGGCGCGGGCGGCGCCGGTCAGGCCGTCGAGCAGGGCTTCGATGTCGGGGTCGGCCACGTCGCCAACGTATACCGCCGCCGGGCATCATGGGTGGCGATGGCTACACCGCTGCTGGAGGGGTTCCCGCCGGTCGTCGACGACCGCGCCCGGCGGTTGATTCTCGGCTCGTTTCCCAGTGTCCAATCCCTGGCCACCCGGCAGTACTACGGCAATCCCCGAAATGCGTTCTGGCGCATCACCGGCGCCCTGTGGGATTTCGACCCCGCCGCGCCCTACGACACCCGGCTGGCCGCGCTGCGGTCGCACGGCGTCGCGTTATGGGATGTGCTGCGCGCGTGTCGGCGGGTGGGCAGCGCGGATGCGAAGATCGACCCGAACAGCATGGTGGCCAACGACTTTGCGGCGCTGTTCGCCCGCTATCCGGGCATCGAGCGGGTGTATTTCAACGGCAGCGCGGCCGCGCAGATATTCCGGCGGCGGGTCGAGATGGCGCGCCCCCTGCCCTGTGTGCAGCTGCCGTCGACCAGCCCGGCGCGGGCCATGGCGCTGGCCGACAAGCTAGACGCCTGGCGGCTGCTCAGTGCTGGCTGACGACGTCACCGGACCCGGCGTCGATGCTCACCTCGTGCTTGGCGTCGCCGGAGTCGTGGACGTCGGCCTCCCACACCGTGACGCCGTCTTCGGTGTCCAGGTCCAATTCGGTGATCCGGCCGGGGACGGCCTGCGTCACCTTGTCGACGGCTTGGCGGTAGTCCAGCTTGGCGGCGTCCACCAGCTCGCGGTGCTTGGTCTTGCTGCCGAACTTCTTGTGGGGACCGTCGGTGACCTCGCTGCCGTCGGCGGACACCTTGACTTCCTGCTTGGTGCCGTCGGCGGTGACGACCTCCACCTCCCACTGGGTGTCGAGGTTGTCGGTCTCGATGGACACCACCGTGCTGTCGGGCACCGTGCCCAACGCGGTCTCGCCGGCCTGCAGCAGGTGGCCGTTGTCGGCGCTGGACGCCGTCGGCTTGGCGGACGCACTGGTGCTCGATGTCGCCGCGCTCGACGAGGTGGTGCGGGAGGTGGCCGGGTGGGGCGTTGGGCCGCCGCCCCCCGCATGCGGTCAGCGCCGCCACGACGGCCGCTGCCCCCAGCACGTTGATCACCCGAACCACCCGCATACGTCTTTCCACCTTTCCTGTCGGGCTGCCAGGCTAGCAACTCCCCCGCCGCGGCCAGGGCCCACAATGCTGGTATGAGCGACAGCGCCTTTGACCGGCTGACCGAGCAGCAGCTCCGCGATCGCCGGACGATCAAGTGGAACTACTTCGGGGCCGACGTGCTGCCGCTGTGGATCGCCGAAATGGACTTTCCCACCGCGCCCGCGGTGCTCGACGGGGTGCGCGAGTGCGTGGCCAACGAGGAATTCGGCTACCCGCCGTTCGGCGAGAACGTGCTGCCGCGCGCCACCGCCGACTGGTGTGCGACCCGCTACGGCTGGCCGGTGCCGCCCGAATCGGTCCGGGTGGTGCCCGACGTCCTCAAGGGACTCGAGGTCGTCATCAATTTCCTGACCCGCCCCGAGAGCCCGGTGGTGTTGCCGGTTCCCGCCTATATGCCGTTCTTCGACGTGCTGCAGATCACCGGCCGCCAGCGGGTGGAGATCGCAACACCGCGGCAGGATTCGGGCCGCTACGTACTGGACCTGGACGCCCTGGAGGCGGCGTTCGCCGGCGGGGCCGGATCGCTGATCCTGTGCAACCCGAACAATCCGCTGGGCACCGCCTACACCGCCGAGGAGCTGCGCGCGATCATCGACATCGCGGCCCGCTACGGCGCCCGGGTGCTCGCCGACGAAATTCACGCCCCGCTGATCTACGACCGGCGCCACGTCGCGGCGGCCTCGGTGTCCGACACCGCCGCCGACACCGTGGTCACCCTGCTGTCGGCGTCCAAGGGTTGGAATCTGCCGGGGCTGATGTGCGCGCAGGTCGTGTTGACCAACGAGCGCGACCGCGCCGACTGGGACCGGATCAACATGCTGCACAAGATGGGCACCGCCACCGTCGGGATCCGGGCCAACATCGCCGCCTACACCCGCGGCGCGCCGTGGCTCGACGAACTGCTGCCCTACCTGCGGGCCAACCGCGACCACCTGGCGGCGACCCTGCCGCGCGCGGTGCCCGGGCTCGAAGTCAACGCCCCGGAGGCCACCTACATGTCCTGGGTGGATTTTCGGGCGCTCGATTTGCCCGCCGAACCGGCGGAGTATCTGTTGACCAAGGCCAAGGTGGCGCTGAGCCCGGGCATCCCGTTCGGCGCCACGGTCGGTCGCGGGTTTGCCCGGTTCAACTTCGCAACCCCCCGCGCCATCCTGGACCGGGCCATCGAGGCGATCGCCGCCGCGCTGAACTCGGGTTAGCCGCCGTAGCGGGCCGCGTATTCGCCCGGCGTGCACCCGAGCAGCGAGCGGAAGTCGTTGATGAAGTGCGCCTGGTCGTACCAGCCGGCACGCACCGCCAAGTCAGCGAAGTCCACGTCGGGGTGCGTCTCGATCTGCAGGGCGGCCTGCTGGAGCCGGTAGCGGCACAACACCCATTTAACCGGCACCCCGACGTAGCGGCGGAACACCCGCTGCGTGGTGCGCACGCTCCACGGCGAATGCCGCATCACCTGCTCGACCCGCAGCAACCGGTCGTCGTCGCGGATCCGGTCGACCAAGGTGGTCAGCGCCCGGTAGGTCGGATCGGATTCCCCGGCGCCCGCGGCGATGGCATCGTCGAGTTGCGTCCGCACCTGCTCCGCATCGCCGTCGAAAAGTGGTGGCGCACCCAATAGTTCGTCGTCGGCGCGCAGCACCAGACCGGTGAGCGCGCCGGCGTCGCGGCCGAACCTGGCCGTGAAACCGCCCGGCCGGAACCGGGCACCCACCACCACGCCCTGGCCCCGGATCGTGGTGCGGAAAACGCGTTCGACCACGCCGTGCACCAGCGTCGCGGGCAGCCGATGGCCGTGCCGGGATCCGTCGCTTCCCCACTCGCGGGTGAGATGCACGGCGGGAAAGGTGATCACGGTGCTGTCGTAGGGTTCGCGGCCGGCCAGATTCCAGCTGACCGACCAGAAGTGCTCGACGAACTCACCGGCCGTCGGCGACGGGGCCCAGCGGGTCAGGTCAAACACCGGCGCCGACGCGGCACGGCCCACCACGCCGAGCTGCGGGCCGGCTGTCGTGTTTTTCCAAGCCTGCACCGGGATAACCCTACGAAACTGGGCGCCATGACCGTTCATCCGATTCCGCCGGGCTACACCAGCCTCACTCCGTTCCTGTGCATCGAGGGCGCCACCGCGGCGATCGAGTTCTATACCTCGGTGTTCGGCGCCGAACTCGTCGAGCGGATGGACGGGCCGGGCGGCACCGTCGCGCACGCCGAACTCGACTTCGGCCACGGCCGACTGCAACTGTCCGATCCGCAACCCGCCTACCAGCTCGCGGCGCCGGCGACCGGCGGCGTGGTCACCCACTCCGTCGCGCTGTACTGCCCCGACGTCGACGCGGTGGTCGCTCACGCCGAAGCCGCCGGTGCCACGATCCGTGAGCACCCGCAGACCTTCGTCACCGGGGACCGGTTCGCGTCGCTCCTCGATCCGTTCGGACAACGCTGGACGGTGATGACCCGCGTCGAAGACGTCGCCCCCGCGGAGCGAGACCGGCGCCTGGCGGAGTGGGCAGGTCAGAACGTCTGAATCGGGCGGGATACCGTGGGCGGTATGTCCTGCGTGTTCTGTGCGATCGTGGCCGGGGACGCCCCCGCCATCCGCATCTGTGAGGACGACGACTACCTGGCGTTCCTCGACATCCGGCCGTTCACCCGCGGGCACACGTTGGTGGTGCCCAAACGCCACACCGTCGACCTGACCGACACCGCGCCGGAGACGCTGGCCGGCATGCTGGCGGTCGGGCAGCGGATCGCCCAGGCGGCCCGCGCCACCGAGTTGGCCGACGCCACCAATATCGCGATCAATGACGGCCGCGCCGCCTTCCAGACCGTGTTTCATATCCATCTGCACGTGCTGCCCCGGCGCACCGGCGACAAGTTGTCGGTCGCCAAGGGCATGGTGTGGCGCCGCGATCCCGACCGGGAGGGCACCGGGCGGATCTTGCGGGATGCGCTGGCGCAATTGGACGCCGCTGCACAAGACTGACAGCCATGGACATACCCCGCTGGGTCGAGCAGCAGGTTGCGGTGCCGCTGCTGCGCCTGCACGACGCCATCTATCAACGCACCAACGGGCGGATCGGGCACCGGATACCGGGCGTCCCGCCGAGCCTGCTGCTGCACACCACCGGCGCCAAGACCGGCAAGGCGCGCACCACCTCGTTGACCTACGCCCGCGACGGGGACGCGTATCTGATCGTCGCGTCCAAGGGCGGCGACCCCCGATCGCCGGGCTGGTATCACAACCTGAAGGCCCAGCCCGACGTCGAGATCAATGTCGGGCCACAGCGATTCGCGGTGACCGCGAAGCCGCTGCTGCCCGACGACCCGGATTATGCGCGGCTGTGGCGGGTGGTCAACGACAACAATGCCAACCGCTACGAGGCCTACCAGCGCCGGACGTCGCGGCCGATCCCGGTGGTGGTGTTGACCCGGCGCTAGAACAGTTCTTTGGCCAGCAGTTCCAGGGTGCGTTCCCGGCCCGGGGCGACCGCCGGGTCGGTGCCGCGGCGGGCCGAGGCGACCGGGTTGATCATCACCTCGTCGACGTCGAACCGGTCGGCCAGCGGCCGCACCTGCTCG
>PPEA01000164.1 GCA_002967005.1 Mycobacterium talmoniae | reverse complement strand
CGGGGATCGAACCCGCCTGCTCGGCGAGCCGCGCTACCTGCGCGGCGTGGCGGCCACCGCCGTGTGCGGGGTGGCCGGATCCCCGGGCCACCCGGATCCGGGCGGCACCGGGGAGTCGAACGGCGTTCCGGTGCGCGGATGGGGAAACACGCCTCCATCGTGCCGTGGACCGGTCGCCGTACCGGCGGTGGCTGCTGAAATCGACGTCCATACGGCGCAAACCCCCGATTCTGGGGGCTATGGGTCAATCTGGACGTCGATCTCAGCAGCAACCCGGCCCCGTAGGATCGCTGTGTGGTTGCCCAAGCGCTCGATGAGCTGATCGCCGCCCTACCCGATGGCATGGTCGTCACCGACCCGGCGATCACCGAGGGCTACCGGCAAGACCGCGCGGTTGACCCGGCCGCCGGAAAACCTCTGGCCGTGGTGCGTCCACGGCGCACCGAAGAGGTGCAGGCGGTGCTGCGCTGGGCCAGCCGGCACGGGGTACCGGTGGTGCCGCGCGGGGCGGGCACCGGGCTGTCCGGCGGCGCCACCGCGCTTGACGATGGCATCGTGTTGTCGACCGAGAAGATGCGCGACATCACCGTCGACCCGGTCACCCGCACCGCGGTGTGCCAGCCCGGCCTGCTCAACGCCGAGGTCAAGCAGGCGGTCGCCGAACACGGGCTGTGGTATCCGCCGGATCCGTCGTCGTTTGAGATCTGCAGCATCGGCGGCAATATCGCCACCAACGCCGGCGGGCTGTGCTGCGTGAAGTACGGGGTGACCACCGACTACGTGCTGGGCCTGCAGGTGGTGCTGGCCGACGGCACCGCCGTGCGGTTGGGTGGTCCGCGGCTCAAGGATGTCGCGGGGCTGTCGCTGACCAAGCTGTTCGTCGGCAGCGAAGGCACCCTGGGCGTGGTCACCGAGGTGACACTGCGGCTGCTGCCGGCCCAGCACACCTCCAGCGTGGTGGTGGCCACCTTCGATTCGGTGCGGGCCGCCGCCGACGCGGTGCTGGGTGTCACCTCCCGGATTCGCCCGGCGATGCTGGAGTTCATGGACGCGGCGGCGATCAACGCCGTCGAGGACCACTTCCGGATGGGGCTGGACCGCGAGGCCGCCGCCATGGTGCTGGGCGGCTCCGACGAGCGCGGCCGGGCCGGCGCCGAGGACGCCGAGCTGATGGCGGCGGTGTTCACCGAACACGGCGCCAAGGAGGTCTTCTCCACCGACGACCCCGACGAGAGCGAAGCGTTCGTCGCCGCCCGGCGGTTCTGCATCCCGGCAGTGGAAGCCACCGGCTCGCTGCTGCTGGAAGACGTCGGGGTGCCGCTGCCGGCGCTGGCGGAGCTGATCACCGGGATCGAGCGGATCGCCGCCGACCGCGACCTGACCATTTCGGTGATCGCGCACGCCGGCGACGGCAACACCCACCCGCTGATCGTCTACGACCCCGCCGACGCGGCGATGACTCAGCGCGCCGAGCTCGCGTTCGGCGAAATCATGGAGCTGGCCGTGGCGTTGGGTGGCACCATCACCGGCGAGCACGGGGTCGGGCGGTTGAAGCGGCCGTGGCTGGCCGGGCAGATCGGGCCCGACGCGCTGGCGCTCAACCAGCGGATCAAGGCCGCGCTCGACCCGGCCGGCATCCTCAACCCCGGCGCGGCCTTCTAGTCGGCACGCCGAGTCTGCGGTGAGGGCACCGAGCCTGAATCCCTGGCGCCGAGTCTGCGGTGAGGCCCAGTTGCCGCTCGGAATCCCGGCCTGAGCGCAGGGTCGACACCCTGAACGCAGGGTCGACACCCTGAACGCAGGGTCGACACCCTGAACGCAGACTCGACACCCTGAGCGCAGACTCGACGGCCCAAGGCTCGAAACGAGCATTGACACAAGAGCGGCTATGTCGTATTCATGAGACATGACAGCATCTGTGTCTCACGAGGCGCGTTTCGAGCTCTGCAACGCGGCGACCTGGCCGAACCCGTGGCCGATGTACGCCGCGCTGCGCGACCACGACCCGGTGCACCACGTGGTGCCCGACGGCCGACCCGACCAGGACTACTACGTGCTGTCCCGGCACGCCGACATCTGGGCGGCCGCCCGCGACCACGAAACCTTTTCCTCCGCCCAGGGCCTGACCGTCAACTACGGCGAGCTGGAACTCATCGGCCTGGCCGACAACCCGCCGATGGTGATGACCGACCCGCCGGTGCACACCGAATTCCGCAAACTGGTGGCCCGCGGTTTCACCCCGCGCCAGGTGGAGGCGGTCGAGCCCGCGGTGCGCGAGTTCGTCGTGCAGCGCATCGAACGGTTGCGCGCCAACGGCGGCGGCGACATCGTCGCCGAGCTGTTCAAACCGCTGCCGTCGATGGTCGTCGCCCACTATCTCGGGGTGCCCGAGGAGGACCGCGCCCAGTTCGACGGCTGGACCGAGGCGATCGTGGCGGCCAACACCGCCGAGGGCGGTTTCGCGGCCGCCGCCGAGACCGCCGGTGACGCCGTCGCGTCGATGATGACCTACTTCACCGGCCTGATCGAGCGGCGCCGCGCCGAACCCGCCGACGACACCGTGTCGCATCTGGTGGCGGCCGGGCTGGGCGCCGACGGCGACATCGCCGGGCTGTTGTCGATCCTGGCGTTCACCTTCACCATGGTCACCGGCGGCAACGACACCACCACCGGAATGCTGGGCGGCTCGGTGCAATTGCTGCACCAACGGCCCGACCAGCGGCGGCTACTGATTGAGGATCCCGGCCTGATCCGCGACGCCGTCGACGAGCTGCTGCGGCTGACCTCGCCGGTGCAGGGCCTGTGCCGCACCACCACCCGCGAGGTGATGATCGGCGACACCACCATCCCGGCCGGCCGCAAGGTGCTGCTGCTGTACGGGTCGGGCAACCGCGACGAACGCCAGTACGGCCCGGACGCCGCCGAGCTGGACGTGACCCGGCGACCGAGCAGCATCCTGACCTTCAGCCACGGCGCCCACCACTGCCTGGGTGCCGGCGGCGCGCCCGATGCA
>PPEA01000163.1 GCA_002967005.1 Mycobacterium talmoniae | reverse complement strand
ATTCCTGACCTTCAGCCACGGCGGCCCACCACTGCCTGGGTGCGGCGGCCGCGCGGATGCAGGCCCGGGTGGCGCTGACCGAGTTGCTGGCCCGCTGCCCGGATTTCGAGGTGGACCTGTCCGGTGTCATCTGGGCCGGCGGCAGCTATGTGCGACGCCCGCTGTCGGTCCCGTTCCGGAGTCGCTGATGGCGGGCACCGACTGGCTGGCCGACCGGCGCGGCGAAGTGGCCGCCGAACGCATCCTGGACGCGGCCGGCGAGTTGTTCACCGAACACGATCCCGGCGCGGTCGGCATGCTCGAGATCGCGCGGGCGGCGGGGTGTTCGCGCGCGACGCTGTACCGGTACTTCGAGAACCGCGACGCGCTGTACACCGCCTACGTGCACCGGGAAGCCCGGGCGCTCTATCACCAGATGACCGCACGCCTGGCCGACGTCACCGACCCGCAGCAGCGGCTGCTCACCGGCATCGTGCAAGCGCTGGCCCTGGTGCGGCAAACCCGGCGTTGGCGTCGTGGTTCGCCACCACCGGGCCGCCGATCGGCGCGGAGATGGCCGACCGTTCCGCGGTGATCACCGCCATGGTGGGCGGCTTCGTGGCGTCGCTGGAACCCGACGGCGACCAGGCGCCGGCGGACGTCGAACGTCGCGCCCGCTGGGTGGTGCGGGTGATGACCTCGCTGCTGAACTTTCCCGGCCGCGACGCCGCCGACGAGCAGGCGATGCTGCAGGAGTTCGTGCTGCCGGTGGTGGTGCCCGCAGCGCGACCCCGTCACGCCACCCAATAGGCTTGGGCCTTAATGGATTTGCGCGGGATCCCGAAGTCGTCCCGCAAAACGCGCGCCGCCGCGCGGGTGGTGCGGGAATCGCAGGCCACCCAGCCGAAGTGCTCGCCGCCGTCAAAGGCCGCTGACCGCACCGCCGCCACCAACGCCTCGCCGGCATCGCGGCGCTGCACCCAGGTGACGCCGGCGCTGCGGGCGACCGGCAGATCGGTGTCGCCGTCGTATGCGGCCTCCAGGAACACCGTGGCCGGCGCGTCCCCGATCGCGCCGAGCAGCGAGTTGATCGCCGGCAGCGACGCGGTGTCGCCGACGATGACGTAGCCGGCCGGGCGCGGCTCGGGAAGGGCAAAGCTGCCGCCCAGCACCGTCGCCGCAATGGTGTCCCCGGGTTGCGCCGCCCGCGCCCACGCCGACGCGAGGCCGTCATGCAGCGCGAATTCGACGTCGACGGTGTCGGTGGCCGGGTCGGGGTCGACCAGGGTGTAGCCGCGTTGATGCCGACGGCGCCCGTCCGCGAACCACATTCGGACCCACATCGTCGGATGCAGCGCACGCGCGCCGAGCATCCCGCCGGCCTGGAAGCTCAACCGCAGATAGTGCGGGCTGATTTCCCGCCGACCAGTCACGGTGAGCCGATAATCCCCGGCGCCCAGCAGTTTCAGTACCGCGCCCTGCCAGCCCCGTGACCCCGCCTGATCCGCCATCCCGCCCACCCTTCGTTGCTGATTTAGGGCAGGCTAACCTATCCAGCTAGGGGTTGGGGGCGTACCCGGGTGAAGCGATGCAGCAGCCACGACAACGGGATCGTCAGCGCCAGCGTCACCACGAACAGCACCAGCATCGAGCCGGTGTAAACCGGGTAGCGCACCACCTTGACCAGCGCGACGTTCATCAGCACCAGGTGGATCAGGAAGATCTCGTAGGAGATCTCGCCAGCCACACCATCGCTTGCTGGCCAGCAGCCGCGGATACCAGCCGCGGTTGCCCAGCGCCAGCGGCGCCACCAGCAGCCCGGCGATCGCCGCGTAAAACCCGGCTTTGACCAGCGCCTCACTGAGCCCGGTCGGCGACGTCGTCGGCGCCCCGGCGATCGGGGTGGCCACGATGAAGTAGCTGACCACCGCCAGCGGCAGCGCGGCGAACGCATAGCAGCGCGCCCCCATCGCCTGCAGCACCGCCAGCATCATCCCGACCACGAACCAGGCCAGGTAGCTGGGCAGCCACAACCGCGCCGCGTACGGCAGCCAGGACACGGTGTGCGCCACCACCAGCCACGCCGGGGTGATCGCGACCAGCCCGGCCAACCCGGCCAACAGCAGCCCGGGCCGCCAGGCGCGCTGGCACAGCACCACCAGCAGCAGATACGCCAGCACCGGCAGCGCCACATAGAACGCGACCTCCACCGCCAGGCTCCACATCTGGGTCAGCCCCTGGTGCAGGTAGCCGCCGTAGACGTAGTGGTCGGCGTAGATCTGGGTCAAGGTGAGGTTGCGCAACAACCCGATCCAGGTGTGGCCGGGGTTGTAGCCGGACGCCAGGGACTGCGCGAAGAAGTGGTACAGCAGGTAGGCCCCCAGCACGGTGACGACGTAGGCCGGCATGATGCGCCGCACCCGGTGCCAGGCGTAGCGGCTCACCGACGGCGCCGCCCCGCCGGCCGCGGCCGCTTTCACCCACGGCCGAAACAGCAGGAAACCGGACAGCACAAAGAAGATCGGGACGCCGATCTCCATCCGCGACCAGACCAGCCCGACGTAGCCGTGGTGTACTTGCCGGTGGTGTAGGCGGCGTGGGTGGCCACCACCAGGATCGCCGCGACGGCGCGGATGCCGGTGAGCGAGGCGACCCGGTCGACGGTGGCGACCTGCTCGAGTCCGCCCTGGGCGGTCTCGCTGCGGGACAGGGTCATCCCGCAGGTTTCCGGCGCGGCGCGCCCTCGGTGCGGCGACGGGGTTTGCCCGGCGACCGGTCGGGCTGCAGGTTGATCAGCACCCCGGAGATGCGGGTGCGCTCCAACGCCTTGACGGTCTGGCGCGGCAGCTTGGCCGGCAGCTCCACCAGCGAGAAGTCGGGTCGGATGGTGATGTGGCCGAAGTCGCTGCGGTGCAGCCCGCCCTCGTTGGCGATGGCGCCGACGATCGCGCCCGGGCTGGCCTTGTGCCGCTTGCCGACGTCGATGCGGTAGGTGGCGAAACCGTCTTTGGGCACGCCCTTGGGGCCCGCTTTGCGCGCCGGCCGGTCGGCCCGGTCGCGGGCTTCTCGCCGCTTGTCCGGCGGCGGTTCCACCATCAGGAACTGTTCGCCGTCGCGGGACTGCAGCGCCAGCGCCGCGGCGATATCGGCCATCGGCACGTCGTGTTCACGCCCGTAGTCCTCGACCAGACTGCGGAACAGGTCGATCCCGGGGGCGCCGAGGGTGTCGGTGATGGAATCCCGAAACTTCGCCACCCGCTGGGCGTTGACGTGCTCGACGGTGGGCAACTCGATCTCGGTGAGCTTTTGCCGGGTCGCCTTCTCGATCGCCTTGAGCAGGTGCCGTTCCCGCGGCGAGACGAACAGCAGCGCGGTGCCCGAGCGCCCGGCCCGGCCGGTGCGCCCGATCCGGTGCACGTAGGACTCGGTGTCGTTGGGGATGTCGTAGTTGAGCACATGCGAGATGCGTTCCACGTCCAGCCCGCGGGCGGCCACGTCGGTGGCGACCAGGATGTCCAGGTTGCCCTCTTTGAGCGCGGTGATGGTGCGTTCCCGCTGCGCCTGCGGGATGTCGCCGTTGATGGCGGCGGCGGAAAACCCGCGGGACCGCAGCCGTTCGGCGACCTCCTCGGTGGCCTGCTTGGTGCGGACGAACACGATCATCGCCTCGAACGGCTCCACCTCCAGCAGCCGGGTCAGCGCATCCATCTTGCGGGGGCCGGCGACCTCCAAGTAGCGCTGCGAAATGTTCTCCGCGGTGGTGGTTTTCGCTTTGACGGTGACTTCGACGGGGTCGTGCAGGTATTTGGTGGTGATCTTGCGGATCGCCGGCGGCATGGTCGCCGAGAACAGCGCCACCTGCTTGTACTCCGGGGTGTCGGCCAGGATCCGTTCGACGTCCTCGGCGAACCCCATCTGCAGCATCTCGTCGGCCTCGTCGAGCACCAGGTAGTCCATCCGGGACAGGTCCAAGGTGCCCCGTTCCAGGTGGTCGATGACCCGTCCGGGGGTGCCGACCACCACCTGCGCGCCGCGCCGGAGCCCGGCCAGCTGCACCCCGTAGGACGAGCCGCCGTAGATCGGCAGCACGTTGACCTGCGGCAGGTGCGCGCCGTAGCGACCGAACGCCTCGGCGACCTGCAGGGCCAGCTCCCGGGTGGGCGCCAGCACCAACGCCTGGGTGGCTTTGCTGTCGGTGTCGATTTTGGACAGGATCGGGATCGCGAACGCGGCGGTCTTGCCGGTGCCGGTCTGCGCCAAACCCACCACGTCGGAGCCCTCCAGCAGCGCCGGGATGGTGGCCGCCTGAATGGCCGAGGGGATCTCGTAGCCGACGTCGGCGACGGCCCGCAGCACCGCTGGGTGAATCTGCAGGTCGGCAAACGTCGCCGGGGACGTCGAGGCGGGGGTATCTGGGGAGGTCATGGCAGATGGAGTCTATCGGCTTATCCGCCGTCGGCTGGCCACGCGGCCACGCCTGCCGCATTCGCGGGTGCGCTGGCGGTACGGTGCCCGGTGTGTTGTGGGTAGCAAATCGAGGCCGGCCCGGCACCGGCCGGGTGGATGAGGTTAGCCACTGCCGGGCTGTGCGCCGCCGCCGCGTTGGCCGGCTGCG
>PPEA01000162.1 GCA_002967005.1 Mycobacterium talmoniae | reverse complement strand
CCCCACCTGGCGCAGCGCACCGTGGACGCCCTCACCGCGCAGGCCAAACTGCAGGTCGCCCAGCGCACGAGCGGGGTGCCGCAGTTCGAGGTTGTCGACCCGCAGCAGCTGGCGCTGCTGCCCGAACCCGACGACGGTGACCTGTTTTTCGACTTCGAGGGCGATCCGCTGTGGACCGCCGATGGCACCGAGTGGGGCCTGGAGTACCTGTTCGGGGTGCTGGAAGCCGGTCGGCGGGGGGTGTTTCGTCCGCTGTGGGCGCACGACCGCATCGAGGAGCGTCGGGCGCTGACGGACTTTTTGGCGCTGGTGGCCCAGCGGCGCAAACGCCACCCGAACATGCACATCTACCACTACGCGCCCTACGAGAAGACCGCGCTGCTGCGCCTGGCCGGCCGGCACGGCGTCGGCGAGGACGCGGTCGATGAGCTGCTGCGCAGCGGAGTGCTGGTCGACCTGTATCCGTTGGTGCGCAAGAGCATCCGGGTCGGCGCCGAGTCGGTCAGCCTCAAGGCGCTGGAACCGCTGTATATGGGCGCCGAGTTGCGTGACGGCGATGTCACCACCGCGGCGGATTCGATCACCGGGTACGCCCGCTTTACCGAGCTGCGCGCCGCCGGTCGCGACGCCGAGGCCGCGACCCTGCTCAAACAGATCGAGGACTACAACCACTACGACTGTCGGTCGACGCGTGCCCTGCGGGATTGGTTGCTGCTGCGGGCGTTTGAATCCGGGGTCACGCCCAGCGGCACCCAACCCGTTGCCGACGGCGGCGGTGTGGAACCCGATGACCCGCTGGCCCGGAGGTTGGCCGAGGCCGCCGGGGACGGGGCCGGCGGCGACCGCAGCCCCGAACAAACCGCCGTCGCGCCTGGTGGCCGCCCGCCCGCGGCTATCACCGGCGGGAAGAAAAACCGTTCTGGTGGGCGCATTTCAACCGGTTGAACTATCCGCTCGACGAATGGGCCGATGACACCGACGTGTTCGTCGTCGAGCGGGCCGACGTCGTCGCCGACTGGCACCGGCCGTCG
>PPEA01000161.1 GCA_002967005.1 Mycobacterium talmoniae | reverse complement strand
CCTGGAGGCGACCGCGATCTTTGTGCTCGCGGTCGCCGAGGTGCACGGCATCCCCGCCGAACAACGGGAACGTCGCCGCGCCCTGGTGCTGTCCGTGCTGGTCGCGACGGCGGCAAACGCGCGGTCGCCGATCTGCTCGGCCCGGGCCGCACCCGCGGCGCCTGGTTGTCGGAGGGCACCGCCGCGCTGCCGCTGCCGGCGGTGACGCAGCTCAACTCGCGCCTGCTGAAATACTTCGTCAAGCGCTACACGATCAAGCGCGCGGTGTTGGCGTTCGGCAAGCTGCTGCCGGTCGGCATCGGCACCCTGATCGGGGGCTGGGGTAACCGACTGATGGGCAAGAAGATCATCGGCAACGCCCGCAAGGCATTCGGCGATCCGCCGGCGCGCTGGCCGGTCACCCTGCACCTGCTGCCGGCCGCGCAGGACAGCGGCTAAGCCGCTGGCCTGCGGTGACACGGCTAGCGCAATATCCGCGAAGCGTTAGCCTTTAGGGGCGGAGAATCCGACACAGCGGGGTGTAGGCAACAGTGGCAAGCACCGCCGAGCGCGGTTGCCAAAGGATGAGGAATCGAGGCGAGTAGCTGCCGTGAGCACTACAAGTTCACCATTCGGTCAGAACGAATGGCTGGTCGAGGAGATGTACCGCAAGTTCCGCGACGACCCCTCCTCGGTGGATCCGAGCTGGCATGAGTTCCTGGTCGACTACAACCCCGAGCCCACCGCGGAGACCCAGACCACCACCGACGCCCAGCCCGACCAGCGGCCCGCCCCGTCGCCGACGGCGCCGCCCCGGA
>PPEA01000160.1 GCA_002967005.1 Mycobacterium talmoniae | reverse complement strand
CCCCGGCCGACGGTGACGAGGTGCAGGTGCTGCGCGGCGCCGCGGCCGCCGTGGTGAAGAACATGTCGACCTCGCTGGAGGTGCCGACCGCGACCAGTGTGCGGGCGGTCCCGGCCAAGCTGATGATCGACAACCGCACCGTCATCAACAACCACCTCAAGCGCGCCCGCGGCGGCAAGGTGTCGTTCACCCACATCCTGGGCTACGCCATGGTGCAGGCGGTCAAAGCGTTCCCCAACATGAATCGGCACTTCGCCGAGGTCGACGGCAAACCCAACGCGGTCACCCCGGCCCACGTCAACCTCGGCCTGGCGATCGACCTGCCCGGGAAGGGCGGCAAGCGCTCGTTGGTGGTCGCGGCCATCAAACGGTGCGAAACCATGCGGTTCGGCCAGTTCATCGCCGGCTACGAAGACATCGTCCGTCGGGCCCGCGACGGCAAGTTGACCGCCGAAGACTTTGCCGGGGTGACGATTTCGCTGACCAACCCCGGCACCATCGGCACGGTGCACTCGGTGCCGCGGCTGATGGCCGGGCAGGGCGCCATCATCGGGGTCGGGGCGATGGAATACCCGGCGGAGTTCCAGGGGGCCAGCGAGGAACGCATCGCCGAGCTGGGTATCGGCAAACTGGTGACGTTGACTTCCACCTACGACCACCGGATCATCCAGGGCGCGGAATCCGGTGATTTTTTGCGCACCATCCACGAAACGCTGCTCTCCGACGGGTTCTGGGACGAGATCTTCCGGGAACTGGGCATCCCGTACGAGCCGATCCGGTGGCGCACCGACAACCCGGACTCGATCTTCGACAAGAACCCGCGGGTCATCGAGCTGATCGCCGCGTACCGCAACCGCGGCCACCTGATGGCCGACACCGATCCGCTGCGGCTGGACAACACCCGGTTCCGCAGCCACCCCGACCTCGACGTGCTGACCCACGGCCTGACGTTGTGGGACCTGGACCGGGTGTTCAAGGTCGACGGGTTCGCCGGGGCGGAGCGCAAGAAGCTGCGCGACGTGCTGTCGGTGCTGCGCGACGCCTACTGCCGGCACGTCGGGGTGGAGTACACCCACATCCTCGAACCCGAGCAGCAGGAGTGGCTGCAGCAGCGGATCGAAACCAAGCACGTCAAACCGACTGTCGCCCAACAGAAGTACATCCTGAGCAAACTCAACGCCGCGGAAGCGTTCGAGACCTTCCTGCAGACCAAGTACGTGGGGCAGAAACGGTTCTCGCTGGAGGGCGCCGAGACCGTCATCCCGATGATGGACGCCGCGATCGACCAGTGCGCCGAGCACGGTCTCGACGAGGTGGTCATCGGCATGCCGCACCGCGGCCGGCTCAACGTGCTGGCCAACATCGTCGGCAAGCCGTATTCGCAGATCTTCACCGAGTTCGAGGGCAACCTGAACCCGTCCCAGGCGCACGGGTCCGGGGATGTCAAATACCACCTCGGCGCCACCGGCGTGTACCTACAGATGTTCGGCGACAACGACATTCAGGTGTCGCTGACCGCGAACCCGTCGCACCTGGAGGCCGTCGACCCGGTGCTGGAGGGGCTGGTCCGGGCCAAACAGGACCTGCTGGACAAAGGCGCCGGCGAACAGGGCTTCTCGGTGGTGCCGATCATGCTGCACGGGGACGCCGCGTTCGCCGGCCAGGGCGTCGTCGCCGAAACCCTGAACATGGCGATGCTGCCCGGCTACCGCGTCGGCGGCACCATCCACATCGTCGTCAACAACCAGATCGGTTTCACCACCGCGCCCGACCACTCGCGGTCCAGCGAGTACTGCACCGATGTCGCGAAGATGATCGGGGCGCCGATTTTCCACGTCAGCGGGGACGACCCGGAGGCGTGCGAATGGGTGGCGCGGCTGGCGGTGGACTTCCGGCAGAAGTTCCACAAGGACGTGATCATCGACATGCTGTGCTACCGCCGCCGCGGGCACAACGAGGGCGATGACCCGTCGATGACCAACCCGTACATGTACGACGTGATCGACACCAAACGCGGTGTCCGCAAGAGCTACACCGAGGACCTGATCGGCCGCGGCGACATCTCGATGAAAGAGGCCGAGGACGCGCTGCGCGACTACCAGGGCCAGCTGGAGCGGGTGTTCAACGAGGTCCGCGAGCTGGAAAAGCACGCCGTGCAGCCCAGCGAATCGGTGGAGTCCGAGCAGCAGGTCCCCCGCGGCCTGAACACCGCGGTGGACAAGGCGCTGCTGGCCCGGATCGGTGACGCGCATCTGGCGGTCCCGGAGGACTTCACGGTGCACCCGCGGGTCAAGCCGGTGCTGGAGAAGCGCCGCGAAATGGCCTACGAGGGCAAGATCGACTGGGCGTTCGCCGAACTGCTGGCGTTGGGCTCCCTGGTCTCCGAGGGCAAGCTGATCCGGCTGTCCGGCCAAGACACCCGTCGCGGCACGTTCTCCCAACGGCATTCGGTGATCATCGACCGCACCACCGGCGCGGAGTTCACCCCGCTGCAGCTGCTGGCCACCACCACCGACGGCACCCCGACCGGCGGCAAGTTCCTGGTGTACGACTCGCCGCTGTCGGAGTTTGCGGCCGTCGGCTTCGAATACGGGTACACCGTCGGCAACCCGGATGCCTTCGTGCTGTGGGAGGCCCAGTTCGGGGACTTCGTCAACGGCGCCCAGTCGATCATCGACGAGTTCATCAGCTCCGGTGAGGCCAAGTGGGGACAGCTGTCCAACGTGGTGCTGCTGCTGCCGCACGGCCACGAAGGCCAAGGGCCCGACCACACCTCCGGACGCATCGAACGCTTCCTGCAGCTGTGGGCGGAAGGGTCGATGACGATCGCGGTGCCGTCGACGCCGTCGAACTACTTCCACCTGTTGCGCCGGCACGCCCTGGACGGGATTCAGCGGCCGCTGATCGTGTTCACCCCGAAGTCGATGCTGCGCAACAAGGCCGCGGTTAGCGACATCAAGGACTTCACCGAGGTCAAGTTCCGCTCGGTGCTGGAGGAACCCAGCTACGAGGACGGTATCGGCGACCGCAGCAAGGTGACCCGCATCTTGTTGACCAGCGGCAAGGTGTACTACGAGCTGGCCGCCCGCAAGGCCAAGGACAACCGCGACGACGTCGCGATTGTCCGGATCGAGCAGCTGGCGCCGCTGCCCAAGCGTCGGCTCGCCGAAACGCTGGACCGCTACCCCACGCCCGGCAGTACTTCTGGGTGCAGGAGGAGCCGGCCAACCAGGGCGCGTGGCCGCGGTTCGGCCTGGAGTTGCCGGAACTGTTGCCCGACAAGCTGACCGGGATCAAGCGGATCTCGCGCCGCGCCATGTCGGCGCCGTCGTCGGGCTCGTCGAAGGTGCACGCCGTCGAGCAGCAGGAGATCCTCGACGAGGCCTTCGGCTGAGGGGTCCTGTTCTTCCGCGAGGCACCTTTTGCCGCGAGCGTGCGTGTCCCCGGTCGACACGCCGGGCGAATCACCGGGTTTGCGCACGCTCGCCGCGGCACTAGACGCGGCGTCACCGCGCCGGCGCCGGCGGGGCTAGCCGCCCCAGGATCGGCAGCTGCGGCACGCCGGCACCCAACCGCGACACCAGGGCGGGACAGAAGATCGAGATCGCGATCCCGGTGAACATGGTCGACGGCCCGAGCGACATCCCGGTGGAGTCGGCCACTTTCGCCGCCACGTTGGCCGTGTTTTGCCCCGGCTCGGACAACATCGGGCAGACCGACTGACCGACCGCGACGGCGGTCGCCGGGTCCGGGCTGGCGATGCCCGCATTCGTCAGCGCCGAGAGAAACGCATCGCTGCTCGAGTCGGCGCGGCTCGGTGCGGCCAGCACCGCGGACCCGGCCAACAACCCGGCGGAGAGCATCAGCGACCCGAGCCGGATCCCGCGACTGCACTTCATGATCAGGGCATCGTACGGCGATCGGGGCCGGTAACCGAAATTCAGGGCCACCCGCGCAAGGAGGTACCGCCGGTACCGGCTAGCCTGGCATCGACCGACTGAACACGTAGGGAGTGGGCGCATGCAGGGGTTTGCCGGGAAAGTCGCCGTCGTCACCGGCGCGGGTTCGGGTATCGGCCAGGCACTGGCCATTGAGCTGGGCCGGTCCGGGGCCCGCGTCGCCATCAGCGATGTCGATCTCGAGGGGCTGGCGCAGACCGAGAAGGAGCTCAAGGCGATCGGTGCGCCGGTCAAGGCGGACCGGCTTGACGTCACCGAACGTGAGGCGTTCATCGCCTACGCCGAGGAGGTCCACGAGCACTTCGGCAAGGTCAACCAGATCTACAACAACGCCGGGATCGCGTTCACCGGTGATATCGAGGTCAGCCAGTTCAAGGACATTGAGCGGGTGATGGACGTCGACTATTGGGGTGTGGTGAACGGCACCAAGGCGTTTTTGCCGCACTTGATCGCCTCCGGGGACGGGCACGTGATCAATGTGTCCAGCATCTTCGGGTTGTTCTCGGTGCCCGGCCAGGCCGCCTACAACTCGGCGAAATTCGCAGTCCGCGGCTTCACCGAGGCGCTGCGCCAGGAGATGGCGTTGGCCGGCCACCCGGTGAAAGTGACCACGGTGCACCCGGGCGGCATCAAAACCGCGATCGCCCGCAACGCGACCGCCGCCGAGGGCGTCGACGCCAACGAGCTGGCCGAGTTCTTCGACAAGCGGCTGGCGTCCACCTCCCCGCAGAAGGCGGCCCGGGTGATCCTCGAGGGTGTCCGCAAGAACCGGGCCCGGGTGCTCATCGGCCCGGACGCCCGGGTGCTCGACCTGCTCGTGCGCATCACCGGTTCGGGATACCAGCGGTTGTTCTCCGCGGTGACCGGTCGGATGATGCCGGCGTCGCGCTGAGCCACCCGGCGCCGTCCTCGCGAACGTGCGCAAACCCGGGATTTGGCCGGCGTGTCGACCGGGGACACGCACGCTCGCGAGGGAAGGCGCTAGCGGCCGAGGGGGTGTTCGGCCAGCCACCCGTCGGCAACGGCTTGCGGATCGGCGCCGTCGGCCACCCGGCGGCGCATGTCGACCAGGGCGGCGGTGTCCAGCACCCCGGCGACCTCGTTGATCGCCAGCAGCTGCCGTTCGGGCAGCTCGTTGCGGCGATACAGCGGCACCACGTTCTCCGCCGCCACCAGCGGCGGCTCGCGATCGGCCAACACCACCAAGTCCGCGGGAATGTCCGGGGGCGGCGGTGCTCGACCACGCCGCGGTCAACTGTCCGGCCGCCAGCGCCGCAAACAGGGCGGCGTCATCGGGGGAAGTCGCGGGCCGCGGGCAACCGGCACTGACCCACCGCCGCGGGGGTGCGGCCACCGTGGGTGGCCCCGACGACCAACCCGGCGCAGTGCCGGACCAGCGCCGACAGGTCGGCGCTGTCCCGGCCCGCGCGGTGGCCTGGGTGACCGCCAGCGCGGGCTTGTCCTCCGCGGCGGTGGTGTAGTCACCGGCCGCGATGCCCTCGGGCAACGCGGCGATCATGGCCCGGTAGACCTGTTTGTCCGACCGCACGGTGGGGTTGGGGATCAACGTCCGCAGCAGCCGCCCGGTGAGCGCGGGCACCACGTCCAGGGAGCCGGAGCTCAGCTCGGCGACCGGGTCGGCCGCGGTGCGGACATGGGCGGGAGCCCCCGCCCCACGCAACGCCCCGGCGTACAGGTGCGCCAGCACCACGAACTCCGGGTCGCCGTCGTCCCGACGGCCAGCGACGGCGGCGCGGGTGGCCCGGCACCAGCCGGCGACCACCGACGGGCCCAG
>PPEA01000016.1 GCA_002967005.1 Mycobacterium talmoniae | reverse complement strand
ACCCGGCGGGCCCGGTGCGGCTCGCGGTGCGCGACCTCGCGCACCTGCTGGACACGCTCGCGCTGCTGCTCGGCTGGTTCTGGCCGCTGTGGGATCCGCCCCACCGCACCTTCGCCGACATGCTGCTGGGCACCGAAGCCCGCGCGGTGCAGTGTCCCGCGCCCCCGCGAGCCGTGCAGCGGCGGGTGGTGGCGCTGGTCAGCGCCGCCGCCGTGCTGTGCGCCGCGCTGGGTGCGCTGAGCTTTTTCGTCGTCTACCAGCGGGACCGCGCAAACGACCAGGCCCGCACCCAGTTGAGCGAGCAGGGGCCCAGAATCGTCGCCGAACTGCTGACTTACGACACCAAGACGCTGACGGAGGACTTCGCCCACGCGCAATCGTTGACCACCGACAACTACCGCGGTCAACTCATCGAGGTGCAGCAGACGGTGCAGAAGGGGGCGGTACCGCACGCGTACTGGATTCCCGACAGCGCGGTGCTGGCGGTGGCGCCGCGTCACGGAACCATGCTGATGTTTTTGCGGGGCCAAGCCGGTGACCCGCCCCAGATCCGGCCGATCACCGCGACCCTGCGGGTGCAGTTCGCGAAACCCGCCGACCGTTGGCTCGTCGATGACCTGGCCTTCGTCCCGCCGCCGCAGCCGCAGGGGCATCGATGAGCCCGCGGCGCAAGATCGAACTCGGCGAGCCCGGCCTGCTGGTCGCACCGCCGCCACGCCCGCCCCGCCCGTGGCGAGCGATTTTCGCCGCCGCCGTCGGTGCGCTGGTGATTCTCGGCTCGATCACGGCGGGCGCCTTGATGCTCTACTCCCACGAATCCCACCGGCGGACCGCGCTGAACGAGGTCGCGGCGCTCGACATCGCGCGGGCGTTCACCGCGGAATTCCTGTCGCCGGATCCGACGGGCGACAGCGGCGCCAACCGCTACGTGGATCGGATGGCCGCGCAGAGCGCCGGCGAGCTCGGCAAGTGGTGGCAGGACCGTAAAAACGAGATCTTGATCCAGGTTGCGACCGGGCCGGTGGTGAAGGCCACCATATTGGATGCCGGGGTGGAACGGTGGAACGACGACGGCAGCGTGGACGTCTTGGTGGTCGCCAAGACCGCGATCAAGTCCGCCGACGGCAAACGCATCGAGGCCGAGCCGACGGTGCGCTGCCTGGAAACTGTGCGACGGGAAGGGGACCAGTGGAAGATCAGCAACCTGAGCCCGGTGATCTGACCGACCAGGTCCCCGACGGGGACGAGTCGGCAGCGGAGGAGCCCGACACGGTCGGCGATGACGAATCGGATGTGGCCGACCACACCACCACGGAGGTGATTGCCGCCGACAGCACCGCTGACGCCGCGGCACCTACCCGACGCCCGACGGTCCGGCGGGCGGCCGTGGGGATCGGGGCGGCGGCCGCGCTGTTTGTGGGGTCGAGCGCCTTCGCCGGTGCCATGGTGCAGCCCTACCTGGCCGATCGGGCGTGGTGGCCACCAAAATCGAGATCGCCCGCGCCGCGACCGAGGCGATCACCGCATTGTGGAGCTACACCCCGGAGAACATCGACACGTTACCGGACCGGGCAGCCCAGTACCTGACCGGCGACTTCGCCGCGATGTACCGCAAGGACATCGGTCAGATCACGCCCCAGTACAAGCAGGACAAGATCAGTCTGAGCACGCAGGTCACCGGGGTGGCGGTGTCTTCGGTGGACGGCACCCAGGCCAGCGCGCTGGTGTACACCAACACCAGCGCGACCAGTCCGAAGACCAAGGGGATTCCGTTGCTGCAGTATCGGTCGTATCAGGTCTCCATGACCCGTCAGCACGGGCGCTGGCTGGCCGCCGAGCTGGCCGGCATCACCAAATTCAGTGTGACCCCGGAATTCTGACCCGGCCGCCGGATGACCGACGCGCCACCAACACCCGGCCGGCGTACCGTCGCGGCTTTGCTGTTGCTGACCGCCGCGACCGGTCTGATTGACGCCATCAGTGTGCTGGTGCTCGGTCATGTGTTCGTCGCGAATATGACCGGCAATGTCATCTTTCTCGGCTTCTGGTTCGTTCCGGGCTCCGGCGTGGATCTGACCGCCGCCGTGGTCGCGGTGATCGGGTTCTTGGCCGGGACGATCATCAGCGGCCGGCTGATCCGCCGCCTGGGCCAGCAGACCCGGACGTGGCTGACGGTAACTCTCGGCACCGAGATCGCGGTGCTGCTGGTGCTGTCGGCGCTGGCCGGTGTTGGGGTGCTGGATTACCACGACAACACCAAGTTGCTGCTGATCGCCGGGCTGGGGCTGGTATTCGGCATGCAGAATGCGATGGCCCGGCAGTTCGGTGTCCAAGAGCTCAGCACCACCGTGCTCACCTCCACCCTGGTGGGCCTCGGCGTGGACAGCCGGTTGGCCGGCGGCACCGGCAGGCGGGAAAAGCTGCGCTACAGCGTCGTTGTCGCCATGTGCGGCGGCGCGGTGATCGGCGCGACGCTCTCGCGGGTCGTGGTCGCCCCGGTGATTGCGTTGGCGGCGGCGGTGATCGCCGCAAGCCTGCTGATCTTCCGCTGTCGGCGTTGACTCTGCGGCTACCAGGCAAAAGTGCGAGTAACCCGTCTGGTCAGCGCAGAGTGAACGCTGAAAACTACGCCCCGCCGTACTCGGGTCGCAGGATCGAGCTGAGCGCGGACAGCGGGATGTGCGGTTCCACGGTGCCGCCGTCCATGTACCACTGCCAGTCGAAGGTGCCGTAATTGATGGGGGTGTCGTGGCCGACGGGATAGTCCGGCAGGTACAGGATCAGCTCGTCGGGGGTGATGGCCCACGCCTTGTACCCGGCGCCGAACGGTTTGTCCGGTGTCCAGCGGTCCGGGGTGAACGGGTAGGTCTGCGGGTTGTGCTCCCAGTGGGCGGCGTCGAGCGCCTCAATGATGTAGGGCTCGGCTAGCGGTGGGATGGCCGCCAGCGGGTCCACCCCCGGTTTGGTGATGTCGGCGAGCTGCAGCCGCCGGCCGCCGGCGTCGTAGCTGAAGGTGCGGTAGGCGTTGTTGATCCACGGACCGTCGGCGTGGTAGTCCTCGTGGAACACCACGCTGGTCGCGCCGCCGTGCGGGAAGATCTCGTAGTTTTCCTCGCCCCAGCTGTCCTGGACCATGCTGGCGCCCTTGATCTTCCAGTTGTTGAACAGGTTGCGCAAATACTCGCTGATCTCGGGGCGATCCACGAAGCCGTCGGGTACGGCCATCTTGATGTCGCGGGTGGCCTTGCGTTCGGAGACCACCGCGGTGTGGCAGTAGTGCCCGTCGAAGTCGCCGCCGAGCCCGCCGCAGAACGATGCCGCCGACGCGGAGGCGGCGGGGGCCGTTCCGATCGCCGCCGTCGCGCCCATCACCGCGACACTTGCCATGCTCGCCACGAGCCGGGTTCCCCACATGCTGCTCGCTCCTAGGGCAGTTCGACTTTGCTTGCCAGCCAGCGATCGTCGACCTTTTCCATGGTCACCTTCATCCGGCTGCGGTCCACCCGCGGGTCCGGCAGCGCGGTGTTGGTGACCTTCTGGTCGACCATCAGCAGCACGACCACCTTGTTCTTGGATTCGGACTGGATCGCCGACTCCACCACGGTGCCCTGTGCCGCCGCCTTGTTGTCGATCAGCAGCTGCCGAAGCTGCACGCTCGATTTGGTGTACATGTCCTTGAAGTCCCCGGTCGCGCCGTTGAGGACCGCGGCGAAGTTGTCATCCACCTTGTTCGAGTCGATGCTGGTCAGCACCTGGGCGTAGCTGACCGCGGTCTGTTGCGCGGCGGTGGCCGCCTGGTGCAGCACGTGCTGCTGCCATAGCTGCCAGCCGAGTCCGCCGGCGAGGCCGAAGGCGCCGACGAAAGCCGCGGCTACCAGCCCGATCCGCGCATAGCGCTTCCAGGACCGGCGTGGTTGCACGGTCGGCTCCAGCCCGGTGACCTCGCCGTCGCCGTCGCCGTCGGTGGCGTCATCGTCGCTGTCCTCCGCGGCCACATCCTCGGTGTCGGTGTCGGTGTCGGTGTCGGTCGCCGCCGGTTCGCTGGCAGCTTCGGTGTCGTCGGGTTTCTCGTCGGTGTCGTCGACTACCGGGTCGTCCTTGTTTGTCACGGTGGTCTTCTCCTTGCGCATTGCGGTGCGGTCTAGCGGGGCGGCTCGAGCGGCAGCGTCGGCCCGCCATACGGGGTGGGAATGGTGTAGCGGCCCTTGGGCGTTGGGTCACTGGTCGCGCTGAGGTCGGCGCCGGGCGGCGGTCCGGCGGTGTCGTCGCCGGCGGGGCGCGGCGCGTTCTTGGCGCCGCGGATCAGCACGCTGGGATCGTCATCGAAGCAGTACCCGTAGATGAACGGCTCGGGGTAGTCCGCACCCGACGAAACCCGGCGTGGGGTGCCGTAGTCGCAGACGTAGCGCGGGTAGATGTCGGCGGTCGCCCACAGCCCGTTCTCATGCATCACCGACATCAAGGCTTCCAACCCGGAGCCGCGGTAATTCGGGAACAACGCGTTGAGCGCGGGCACCCGGACGTAGAGCAACTGCGACAACGACGCCAGGTTGGCGAGCAGTCCCACCATCGTGTCGGAGTTGTCGTCGTAGAGCGTGTCGATCGCGGACATCAGACCCGGTGTCTGGGCAACCAACCTGCGGTAGCCGCCGTCCATCTTGTTGACGCCGGTCAGCACCTCGCTGAGCTCGTCCGCCGTGGCGGCCAGGCCGGCGTTTTTGTCGGTGAGCAGGGTCAGCACGGTTCGGCTGTTGCGCAGCAGGCTGGTGGTCTGCGGCAGCACCGGGTCCAACGTGGACAGCAAGAACATGCCGCCGTCGATGATGTCGGCGAGCTTGCGCGGACCCTCTTTGCTCATGCCCAGTTCGTGCTTGATGAGTTCGAGCTTCTTCGGATCGGCTTGCTTCAGCACCCCGTTGGTGTCGGCCAGCAACTGGGACAACGGCACCGGTGTCGTGGCTCGCCCGGCGCCGACGACGCTGCCATTGGACAGGTAGGGACCGGTGTTCGATTTGGGCTCGAAGTCGATGTACTGCTCGCCGGCGGCGGACAGCCCGGAAACGTGCACCTGGCAGAGATTTGGCTTGTCCTTGGGGCATTCCGGCGGGATCGGGATCTTGACACTGTTTTTGATATTGACGACGGCTTCGACCCCGTCCTCGGTGATGTGCAGCGATTCGATCCGCCCGACCGGGATACCGCGGACCGCGACATCCTGGTTGGCCAGCAGGCCGCCGGATTCCGGCAGGGAAATCTTGACCTGGTAGGTGGTGTCCAGCGGGTTCACCCGCAGCGCGCCCACCAGCAGGTAGGCGACCGACACCACCAAGGTCAACGCCAGCGCGATGCCGGACACCCAGTTGCGCTGTCGGTAGCCGGCCCTGACCAGGTCGACGATGAAGCGGGCGATGGCGTTGATCACGGCGCCGGCACCTGCGGTCCGGGGTTACCTGGCCCCGGGCTGTGCGACTCGATTTCCTGCTGGGCCTGCTGCTCGCCGGGGGTGGGCGGCAGCGGCGGGCCCACCGGGAACCACGGCACCTGGCCCATGTTGGTGTTGGGGCCGGTGCCCACCACCCGTTCCTGCAGCCGCCACAGCACGTATTTGACCGAGCCGGCCAGCTTGGCCCAGTCGTAGCGCTTGGGCCCGTGGAAGGCCACGTCGCCTTTCCACCCGGCGTCGGGGATCGACCCGAGCACCAGCCGGTCGATCGAGGCGCGCATCGAAATCGCGGTACCCGGCAGCAACTTGACGATCGGCGGCATTAGCCGGTTCAGCGCGTACAGGCTGGTGTCCGGGCTCAGCGCGACATCGTTCCAGGAGCCGGCGACGGTGTTGAGGTCTTTGATGACGCTGCGACCGCTGGTGTCGGTACCGGCGATCGACGGGAATCGCCTCAGCTGATCGCTGGTGGCGCCCAGCGTTTCGATCACGTCGGCGATCTGGTTGGTGTTGGCGGCCAGTGTGTCGGTGGCGGGGCCGACGTTGGCCAAGAAGTCGGTGAGGGCCTGGTTCTTCTCCTCGAGCCGGTCGCCGAGGGCGGCGGTTTCGGTCAACGCGCTCTCGATCTGGCCGGACCGGCTGTTGAGTTTCGCCAGCAGCTCGTTGGTCTGGTTGATCAGGTTGCCGAACGCCTCGCCCTGGTTTCCGGTGGCCTTACCGGCGCCGTTGACGAAGTTGGTGAAGTTACGCACCGCGCCGCCGTTGACCAGCAGCGCCGCCGAGCTCAGCACCGACTCCACGGTCGCCGCGGCCGCGGTGGACTCCAGGCCGATGGTGTCGCCCTCTTTGAGCAGCGGCGCCGTAGGGTCGATCGGGTCGGGGGGTTTGATCGCGACGAACACGTCGCCCAACGGTGTCGCCGAGCGCAGTTCGGCGGTGCTGCCCACCGGAACCCGCACCCCGTCCATCAGCCGCAGCGTGGTGACCGCGGTGTAGTTCCGCGCGACCATGGACTCCAACTGTCCGACGTCGGCCCCGGCGAGCTTGACCTTGGCGTGCGCGGGCAAGTTCAACGCGTTGGAGAACACCGCGTTGATCATGTAGCCGCCGGTGCCGATGCCCGGGGCCGGCAGCGGCAGGCTGCCCAACCCGTTGGTGGCGCAGCCGGAGCTGAGCACGGCGGCTGCCGCCACCGCCGCCAACGCTCGTTTTGTGTGCCGCGCCATCGTCATTGCCCCATCGCCGAAAGTCCATCGAGTATGAAGGTCAAGCCGAAGTCGGGTCCGTAGTCCGCCAATGTTCCGGTGCTGCACCCCAACTGACGCAGGTGCATCATGTTGCAGAGTTCCTTGGTGGATTGGGTGTCGGTGAGGATCTTGTCGACGGGCACGTGCATGCGCACCGCGCCGTTGACCTGGTCGATGGCGTTGTAGGTGTTTTCCAGCATCAGCGGCAACACGTCGATGAGCTCGGCCACCTCACGCTTGCGCTCGGAGGTGGACGTGACGGCGGTGTTCCCGTTGATGATGCTCTGTTTGAGGTTTTCCCGGTTGGCCTGGATCAGGCTGGTCGCCTGCGCGATGATCTGGTTGAGCGTGCGGCCGGTGGTGCCGGTGCCGAGATCCTCGTCGGCCAGGATCTGAGCCAGCTGGTGGGTTGTCGACCCGAACTCGCGCAGCTTCGCGTCATTGCGGGCGGCCGCGTCGATCAACGAGCTGAGGTTGGTGATGATCGTGGTCAACTGATCGCGGGTCGCCTCACCGCGGTCGGAGCTGAGCCGCAGCGCCCCGGACAGTTCACTGAGCGCCGATTTGACCTTCTCCCCGTTGCCTTCGGTGGATTCGGCGGCGGCGTTGACGAGGTCGGCGATCGGCCCGCCGCCCTTCTCGTCGCCCTTGAGCGACTTTGAGATCTTGTCGAGCATGTCGAGGACCTTGTCGAACGCCACCGGGGTCTTGGTTCTGGGCAGGCCGATGATGTCGTGGTTCTTCAGGATCTTGTCGCCATCGCGGGCCTTGTCATACGGCGGCGTCAGCTCGATCTGGCGGTCGGTCAGGATCGACGTGCTAATGGTCACCGCGTGCACGTTGGCGGGCACCTTGACGTTCTTGTCGACCGTGAATTCGGCCTCGACGTACTCGCCCTTGGGCGTGACCTTGGTGACCTCACCCACCGGCATGCCGACCACCGCGACCACATTGCCCTCGTACAGCCCCGCCGCACTGTCGAACTGGGCGGTCACCGTGATCGTGTTGACCTGCTTGTAGATGTAGTAGCCGATGCCGCCGAGCACCGCCGCCACCACCACGGCGATACCGGTCACCAGGGCAATGACCCTACTTCTGCCGCTCATGCGCGCCGCCCCTCCTCATCGCTGCGCTCTGCATCGTCGCCGGCGGTCATTTGCAGTCCTTGAAGTACTCGATCATGCCGAATTGCTTGGCGCGCCCGCTGATCGCGCACATCCACGAGTCGACGGCGATCCCGTTGGCGGTGTAGAACTCGACGGCCGGGCCGTATCCGGTGACGTTGGTCAGACCGCGCAGCGGGACGGGCCCGATCTGCAGCAGGCTGCGGAACAGATCGTCGTGCTGGCCGATCATGTCGGACAGCTGGTGCAGGCTGTTGAGCATGTCATCGAGCATCGGCCGGTCGTTGACGACGATGTTGTTCAGGTCGCCGGCCAGGTTCGTCAGCGCCGCCAGCATCGCGTGGAAGGTGGCCTGGCGCGCCACGAACTGGCCGAGCAGATCCTGGCCCTGGTCGACGAGGTTACCGAGATTCGTCTGCTGAGCGCGCAGCGTGTTGGCCACCCGCTGAGTGCTTTTGAGCAGGGTGCCCAGCTGATCGCGTCGGCCGGCGGTGATCGCGGACAACGTGTTCAGGTTGGCCATGGCCTGCGGCAGGATCGCCGGCAGCCCGTTGAGCTGGTGTCCCAGAATCGCGAGGGACTGGGCGAACTGGTCGGAGTTGACCTGGTCGAAGGTGGTGGTCGCGTCCTCCAACGCGGTCTGCAGGTCGTAGGGCACCTCGGTGTGGTCGAGGCTGATCGTCTTGTGCGGCAACGACCCCGGACCGTCGGGAATCAACGCCAGATAGCGCGAACCCAAGATGGTCATCACGTTGATGACCGCGCGGGTGTCTTTGCCCAGCGGAACGTTGTCGCGCACCGTCAACCCGGCCTCGACGTGACCGTCGACCAGCTTCATCGACGAGACGGTGCCGACTTCGATACCGGCGACGGTGATGGGGTTTCCAGGGCGCAGCGAGGCGGCCTGGGCGAATTCGGCGGTGTAGTGGGTGTAGCCGAACCCGAGCAGCTTGATGAACAGCGAGATCGCGACCAGGACGGTGATCACGCCCAGGGCGATCACCCCGAGCAACGTCCGGTTGTAGGTCTCCAGCGGCCGACTCCGCCAGCGTTGGATGAACGACTGTTCGGGCCGGGCTTTCGGAATGGGTGCCGTGATCTCAGCCATTGGCCATGTTCCTGCATCGGGGCGTGTGCCAGGCCTGGTTCTCTTTGGTGATCACCCGAGCGTTTCCTGGGGTTGCGGCGTTCACGATGAAGGTCACGATGTCGTTGAGTCCGGGGAAGAACCCGGTCAGGTTGAGGTCGCAGATGTAGGCGTTGCCGTAGCCGCCCTCCCCGACGATGCGGGCCAGACCCTTGAGCAGCAGCGGCAGGTTATCGCCCATGAACGCCAACTGGGGTTCAATGCCGACCATGTGTTTGGCGAAACCGGGCTGACGGGTGATGAGTTCGTTCAGCGACGGGTACACCTCGTTCATGATGGCCGACAGCTGCCGGGTCACGTGGGCCAGCGAACCCACCGAGGACTGCAGGGCGGGGCGGCGCGCGTCGAAGTCGCTGACGATGGTGCGGGCCTGATTCAGCGCGTGATCGAGGTTGTCGTTTTGTGCCGCGACGTTGTCGGTGACCTTGGAGAGGCTGGTGATCAGGTCACCGAGGGCTTGATCGCGCCCCGAAATCGACGCGGTGAGGACCGAACTCTGTTCCACCAGTTCGGTGATCGACGCCTTGTCCCCGGACAGGGATTGGATGACGCCCTTGGTCAGGTCGTCGGCGGCCTTGGTGTCCAGTAAGGAAAACAGCGGCTCGAACCCGTTGAGCATGTGGCCGACGTCGAACGAGGGATCGGTGCGCTCCACCGGGATGACGCTGCCCGGCGGCAGCAGATCGGTGTTGCCGACCTTGCCCAGTGACAGGCCCAGATAGCGCTGCCCGATGATGTTTTGGTAGGTCACCGAGGCGACCGTGTTGCCGTACAGCTTCTGGTCTTTTTGGACGATGAAGCTGACCTTGGCCAGTTTCCCGTCCAGCTCGATCTTCTCCACCCGGCCGACGCGCACCCCGGCCATGCGCACGTCGTCGCTTTCCCGCAGCCCGTAGACGTCGGTGAAGACGGCCGAATACTTGTTGGTCGGCCCGGCCACGTCGCGCTGCAGCGTGGCGTAGACCAGCCACGTCACCGCGACGGCGATCACCATGAAGATGGACAGGCCGATCAGCGGTCCCCGCGTTCTCATTTCGGCCCCTCCGCTGACTCTGACTTGACCGAGACCGTCATACCGCGGGCCACCGGGCCCAGCAGCAACTGGGTCGCCACCGACGCCGGGTGCGGTTGGCCGGTCATCACCCCGAGCTGGGCGCGTTCGACGTCGCTACCCACCGGCCCGACGTTGCCGCCGAAGGAGGCCGGGGCGGCCTCGGCGAGCAGCGGACCCGGCGGCAGCGGTGGCGGGGGGACGCCCAGCTCCGGCCCCGGGGGGAACGCCGGGATGGGCGGACCCGGCGGCGGTGGTGGAGCGGCC
>PPEA01000159.1 GCA_002967005.1 Mycobacterium talmoniae | reverse complement strand
ACGACCGTTCCCAATCACCATGCGGCGCACCATCGGTGGCGCGATCCGGCGTGATGCGCCGTAGATCATCCGGGCCCGCAGGCTCGGCTTACGCGCGGCACCACCATCTCGCCCTTTCGATGGCGCGCCGACGGTCCGGGCGCGTAGTCGCGCAATCTACGACGGCGTCGCGAAAAAAGTCAATCAGTGCGCTCACCAGCACCGGAATCCGCAGTAGCGTAGTAGCACGAGTGGCCCGAAGGGAGCACGCGATGGCGACCGATCTGACGCTCTATCTCGACGACGAACCCGGCGAATTGGCTCGGGTAGGGGATCTGCTGGGCACCGCGGGGGTCAACATCGCCGGTTTGTGTGCTCTTCGCAGCGGCGGGCAGGCCGAGTTGCACATCCTGGTGCCGGATCCCACGCCCGCGTTCGAAGCGCTGGAACATGCCGGCATCCGCATCGCCGAGGAGCAGGAGGTCATCGTGCTCGATGTCGAGGACCGGCCCGGGGCGCTGGCCGAGGCCATTCACAAACTCGGCGCTGCGGAGGTCAATTTGGCCACGGTGTATCTGGCGTCCAACACCCGGCTGGTGCTCGGCGCCGACGACCTGGCCGAGGCAAAGGCCGCGCTCGGTTAGACCTCACTGGGCGCCAGGCGGGTGACGGCGCTCCAGCGGGTGTTCCCCGGGTTGCGCGGGTCCGGTTGGGGCAGCCGGGCCGCCACCCGGTACCAGAACGGCAACCGATGAAATCGGTTGGCGGCCAACAACACCGACTCGGCCTCGATCGGGTTCCAGCCCAGCTCCTCGAAGTACGCCAGGCCGTTGGCGGCACCAAACCTGAACGGGGCGTTGTCCAGCAGGCCGGCGGTCTTCTTGGTCATCCATTTCTTCAGCCCCGCGCCCCAGAACTCCAGCAGCCACCACGCGATCGCGGCCGCTTAAAACGACTGCGACAGCGCGGCGACGTCCCGCGGCTCCAGGTACATCAGCAGCCCCTCGGTCAGGACCAGCGCCTTGTCGGCGCCGGCCAGCGCCTCCGCGAGTCCGCCGGTGCGACCGGCCGGGTTGGTGCGGGTGGCCAGCTCGGCTTTGAAGGTGTTGAGGTCGTCGCGGCCGGTGTGCAGGATCCCTTTCGAGTCCAGCACGGTGATGTCGGTAATACCGCTGGCCAACAAGATGTTGGTGCAGGCCACCCCGGCTGCCCCGGCGCCGGAGACCACCACGCGCAGCCCGGCCATGTCGCGGTTGAGCACCGTGGTGGCGCCCCGCAGCGCGGCGAGCACCACGATCGCGGTGCCGTGCTGGTCGTCGTGCATCACCGGGCAGTCCAGCGCCTCGATGACGCGGCGCTCGATCTCAAAGCAGCGCGGTGCGGAGATGTCCTCCAGGTTCACTGCCCCGAAAGTCGGCCGCAGCCGCACCAGGGTCTCCACGATCTCGTCGGGGTCCTTGGTGTCCAGCACGATCGGGATGGAGTCCAGCCCGCCGAAGGTCTTGAACAGCGCGCTTTTGCCCTCCATCACCGGCAGCGACGCCGCCGCACCGATGTCCCCGAGGCCGAGCACCGCGCTGCCGTCGCTGACCACGGCGACCAACCGGTTGGCCCACGTGTAGCGGGCGGCCAGGGTTACATCGGCGGCGATCGCCCGACTGACCTGCGCCACCCCCGGGGTGTAGGCGATGGACAACGCCCGCTGGGTGTCCAGCGGCGATTTCAGTTCGACCGATAACTTCCCACCGAGGTGAGCGGAGAAGATCTCCTCGTCACCGATAACCAGATGCGCAAACGGCTCCGTTTCTGCCACCGCGCCAGGTTACTTCACTGCCGTGCAAACGGCACCGCCACGGGTGCCGTGCGGACAGTACTGGCGAGTAGCATTTGAGCGTCAGGTGTCGGAGTTTCGCGATTGAGGTGACCTGCTCGAGGGAGATCGGACCATGCCGTCGTTTCGTTCGCTGCCGCCGTCACTGCGCGGCGCGCACCGCGATTCATCGACCGATGTCGCACGGGGTCCGATACCGGTTGAGCGCGCGATGGTCGACTGCGGCGTCTACGTCGACGGGGTGCGATTGCCCGGCAAATTCACGCATTCGGCGGCGCAGGCCAAGGTGCATGAGATCGAACAGGCCGGCCAGGACGCGTTCACCTGGATCGGCCTGCACGAACCCGACGAAACCCAAATGCAGGGCGTGGCAGACGTTTTCGGCCTGCACCCGTTGGCCGTCGAGGACGCCGTGCACGCCCACCAGCGGCCCAAGCTGGAACGCTACGACGAGACCGTGTTCTTGGTTCTCAAAACCGTCAACTACGTCGCGCACGACTCGGAGGTGCTGGCCCGCGAGATCGTGGAGACCGGCGAAATCATGATCTTTGTCGGCAAGGATTTCGTGGTCACCGTCCGGCACGGGGAACACGGCGGGCTCTCCGAGGTGCGTAAGCGCATGGACGCCGACCCGCAACACATGCGGCTGGGACCGTACGCGGTGATGCACGCGATCGCCGACCATGTGGTGGACCACTATCGCGAAGTCACCAACCTGATGGAAGACGATATCGACGCCATCGAGGAGGTGGCGTTCGCGCCCGGACAGCGCACCGACGTCGAACCGATCTATCAGATCAAGCGCGAGGTCGTCGAATTGCGCCGATCCGTCGCGCCGCTGTCGGTGCCGTTTCAGCGGATGCAGACCGAGTACAAGGATCTGATCTCCAAGGAAGTGCGTCGCTACCTGCGCGACGTCGCCGACCATCAGGCTCAGGCCGCCGACCGCATCACCAGCTACGACGACATGCTGAGCTCGCTGGTGCAGGCGGCGCTGGCCCGGGTCGGCATGCAGCAGAACGCCGACATGCGCAAAATCTCGGCTTGGGCGGCCATGTTGGCGGTGCCCACCCTGATCGCCGGCATCTTCGGCATGAACTTCGCCAACATGCCGGTGCTGCGGTGGGAGTGGGGCTATCCGGTGACCCTGCTGGTGATGGTGGGCATCTGGGTGGTGTTGTACCGCACCTTCCGGCACAACGACTGGCTGTAGCGGCCCCAGCCGCCAGCCGCCGCGCCAGCGTGCGCAAAATGCCACTCCCACCGGCGTGTCGGCGTACATTTGCGCACGCTCGCGGGGAGAAATCAGCCGGGTTGGGCGGCGCGGCGCCGCGGGTCCAGCACATCGACGCCGTCGGTGTGCCAGGCATCGCGCAGGGCCTCGG
>PPEA01000158.1 GCA_002967005.1 Mycobacterium talmoniae | reverse complement strand
GGCGCCCTTGAGCCGCACCCAGGCGGCCTCGGTCGCGGTGATCGGCGTCGCCGACAGAAACCGCACCGGCTCGCACGGCGGCTCCAACGCCGCCTCCCCGATACCGCTGTCGCCCAACAACACCGCGGTGAACGGTGCCTCGGCCCACAGCGGCGACCCCAGGTCGATCAGCGCATCGACGGTCAGCACCACCCCCTCCACCACCGGGGCCGCGGCAAGCACCGCCAGGCTGCGGGCCAACCCGGTCACCGGACCGGGATCACGCAGCCGCAGCACAACTTCGGCGCGCGGACCGCGCAGCGGATCGGCCACCATGTCGGCGGCGTCGGTCATCGGATGCCGCGAACAGCCCAGCGACACATAGTGCACCACCCGGTCGCCGTCGGGGCCGAACCGCAACACCTCCACCGGTTCGGTGCCCAGAAACGGTCACGCTGGCCGCCGCGGGCGGCGCGTCGATGCCGGCCCGGGTGAAGTGGCCCACCAGGTGCTCGCGCACCGTGGCCAACGGCGCGGTCACGACGCGTCGGGTTGGGGCGGAATCGTGAGGTTGACACCGGAGTCGGCGTCGAAGATCACGAGTTTGGCGGCGTCGACGGCCAATTGGATGGACTGGCCCTTGGCGGCCTTCGACCCGGCCGGCACCCGGGCCACCAGTTCACTGTCGCCGCCGTCGGATTCGGCGGCCAGCTCGGCCAGCTGCGCCGACTCCACGTGGGAGCCCGCGAGGGTGAAATACACGTACTTGTCGGCGCCCAGCGATTCCACCATGTCGACCTTCACCTCGAAGGTGACCGCGGTGATGCGTTGATAGCGATCCATCAACGCCGCATCACCGAGATGTTCGGGCCGCACCCCGACGATGACGTTGTCCGGTGTCGGATGCTGGGTGACCGCGTCGTAGACCGGCTGGGTCAACGTCACCTCACCGAACGGCAGGATCACCCCGGTCGGGGTCAACGTGGCCGGGAAGAAGTTCATCGCCGGCGAGCCGATGAAGCTCGCCACGAACAGGTTGGCGGGTCGCTCATAGAGCTCATCGGGTGCGCCGATCTGTTGCGCCACACCGCCGTGCATCACCACCACCCGATCGCCCAGCGTCATGGCCTCGGTTTGGTCGTGCGTCACATAGACCGTGGTGGTGCCCAGCCGGCGCTGCAGCCGGGCGATTTCCCCGCGCATCTGCACCCGCAGTTTGGCGTCCAGGTTGGACAGCGGCTCGTCCATCAAAAACGCCTTGGGATGGCGCACAATGGCGCGGCCCATGGCGACCCGCTGCCGCTGCCCCCCGGAAAGCTGCGCCGGTTTGCGGTCCAGCAGCTCGGTCAGATCCAGGATTTTCGCGGTCTCTTCGACCTTCTCGGCGATCTGCGCCTTCTTCATCTTGGCCAAGGTGAGTGGGAACGCGATGTTTTGCCGCACCGTCATGTGCGGGTACAGCGCGTAGGACTGGAACACCATCGCGATATCGCGGTCCTTGGGCGCCTTCTCGTTCACCCGTTCGCCGCCGATGCGCAGTTCCCCCGAGGAAATATCTTCCAGGCCGGCAATCATATTCAAGGTGGTGGATTTACCACAGCCGGACGGCCCCACCAGGATCAGAAACTCGCCGTCGGCGATGGTCAGCGACAGGTTCTGCACGGCGGCGGCGCCGTCGGGATAACGCTTGGTCACGTGATCCAACACAATCTCGGCCATCGCTATCCCTTCACCGCGCCGGAGGTCAACCCCGCGACAATCCGTCGTTGGAAGATTAGAACAAAGATGATGATCGGGACGGTGATCACCATCGCGCCGGCGGCAATGGATCCGGTCGGCTCTTCGAATTGCGAACTGCCGGTGAAATTCGCGATCGCCACCGGCGCGGTGATCGCCGCTTTGGTGGCGGTCAGCGACAGCGCCAGCAGCAGGTCGTTCCAGGCGAAGATGAACACCAGGATCGCCGCGGTCACCACCCCCGGCGCGGCCAGCGGCGCGATCACCTTGCGGAAGGCCTGCCCGGGGGTGGCGCCGTCCATCTTGGCCGCCTTCTCCAGGTCCCAGGGAATCTCGGCGAAGAACGCCGACAACGTGTAGATCGCCAGCGGCAACGCGAACGTGATGTAGGGAATGATCAGTCCCGGCCAGGTGTCGAACAGCCCGGTTGCGCGTTCAATGTTGAACAGCGGTGTGACCAGCGATATTTGCGGGAACATGGCGATCAGCAGCGCCGCGCCGATCAGCGCCCGTTTGCCGGGGAAGGCCAGCCGCGCCACCGCGTAGGCGGCCATGGCGCCGATCACCACCGCGATCACGGTGGTGATCACCCCGATGCCGATCGAATTGACCAGCGCCGAGGTGAAGAACCCGCCGGAGAAGATGCCGCGGTAGTTGTCCAAGGTGATCGACGACGGAATCAGCTTGCCGTCCTTGACCGTTGACGTGGGTTTGAGCGACAGCGACAAGATCCACAGCACCGGAAACAACGCGTAGAGCACCACCAGGGCGTCGATGACCACCCAGCCCGCCGCCCGGCCCCGGCCGCCCACC
>PPEA01000157.1 GCA_002967005.1 Mycobacterium talmoniae | reverse complement strand
CCGCCCACCCGCTCAGCCATCGCGCTCGGCCCCCGGTGCCGCGGCGCCGAACACCTTGATGAACAGCACCGCGATCAGTGCGACGCAGGCGAAGATCAGCACCGAGATCGCCGATCCCAGACCCACATTGAAGCCCTTGAACAGGTTGTCGTAGCCCAGGATGGACACCGAGCCGGTGTTGTTGGAGCCATTGGTGAGCACATAGATATTGTCGAAGATGCGGAACGCGTCCAGGGTGCGGAACAGCAACGCCACCAGGATCGCGGGTTTGATCAGCGGCAGGATGACCTTGGTCAGTCGCCGCCAGGCCCCGGCGCCGTCGACCTGGGCGGCCTTGAGCAGATCCTCGGGCACCAGCGCCAAGCCGGCCAGCAGCAGCAACGCCATAAACGGGGTGGTCTTCCAGACCTCGGCCAGCACCACGATGCCCAGCGACGGGATCTGCTCGGTCAGCGGCGCGCTGCCGCGCGGCAGCAGATTGGCCAGGTATCCGGTACCCGGGGTCCACGCGTAATACCAGCTGTAGGCCGCGGCCACCGTGACGATGCCGTAGGGCACCAGCACCGCGGTGCGCACCACCCCCTTGACGAACAACGTGCGGTGCATCACCAACGCCAGCGCCATCCCCAGCACCAGTTCGACGGTGACCGAGACGACGGTGATCGCCAGCGTCACCGCGAACGCGGTCCACCAGTACCGGTCGGTCAACGTCGTCACGTAGTTGTCCAGGCCGACGAACGCGGTGTCGTCGGGGGTGGCCAGGTTGTAGCGCTGCAGGCTCAGCCAGATCGCGTACCCGACCGGGTAGGCGGTCACCGCGAGCATCAGGATCACCGCCGGGGCGACCAGGATGAACGCCAGCCGCCGCTGCGATCGGCGGTCATCGGTGCCGGCCGCCGGGGTGACGGTGGCGGTCATGGGATCAACCCCTTGCCGTCGATGGCCTTTTGCACCTGCACGCTCAGCGCGTCGGCCGTGCGCTGCGGGTCGATCGCGGTGATCGGCGCTAACGTCGCCGAAATCCGGGTGGACACGGCCTGATACACCGGCGTCGCCGGTCGCACCGCGGCGTGGCTGAGCTGTTGGCGGATGATGGCGTGCTGCGGATAGGTGGCCTGGAATTGCGGGTCGTCATACAGCGAGGTCCGCACCGCCGGAAGGCCTCCTTCGATCGAGACATACTTCTGGTTGGCGACATTGCGCAGGCAGCGCACGGCTTCAAACGCTTCGGCCTTATGCCGGGTGGTTTTGGCCACCGCCAGGTTCAGCCCGCCGATGGTGACCTTGGCCGGCCGGCCCGGCTGCACCGCGGGGTAGGGCGCGAAGCCCAGCACGCGGCGGCTGGCGTCGTAGGCGATGCGGAACTGGTCGCCGCTGGGCGCGAAGGTGCCGACGTCGTTGATGCTGCCGGCCAGCGCCGGATCGCGGTGGAGCGGCAAAAACGCCACCCCGCCTTTCACCGCGTTCTCCAGCATGGACGGCAGCACGAACGGCCAGTTGACCTCCAGTGCGGCGTTGCCCTGCTCCAGCGCCAATCGTGCGGTGCCCTCGTCGGTTTGGCTGATCGACGGGTCCGCGCCGGGCGCGCTGGCCACCGCCTTCATGATCTGCAGCGCCTTGACGGTGGCGGCCCGGTGCGCCGGGGTGTCGGTCAGGGTGACGGTTTTGCCGTCCTCGGAGAGCACCTGGCCTCCCGCGCTGTCCAGCAGCGTGTTGAACCACACCACCAGTCCCTCGTACTGCTTGGCCTCGACCGCGATCCAGCTGGGTTGCCCCGCGGTGTGCAGCCGGGTGGCCTCGGCCACCATGGCGTCCCAGGTTGTCGGCGGCGTGTTCATCAAATCCGCTCGGTACCACAGCAATTGGGTGTTGGTGGTCAGCGGTGCGGCGTACAGCCGCTGCCGCCAGCGGGCGGTGGCCAGCGGACCGGCCAGGGTGTTGGTGGTCGCGTCGGTCTCGGCCCGCCCGGCCGGATCGTCGGACAGCGGCACCACCCACCCGGCTTCGGCGAACTCGGCGGTCCACACCACGTCCAGCGCCATCACGTCCAGGGTGCGGTCGTTGCCGGTGAGCCGACGGGCCAGCTGCAGCCGCTGCTCGTCGGCGGACCGCGGCAGGCTGATCTGGCGGATGGTGAACCGGCCGCCGGCTTGGTCCGAGCAGCGTTTGGCGATCGCGGTGAAGGTCGCGGAGTCGGTGCCCGGGGTGTACAGGCTGATCGTGAGGCCGGTGTTGGCCGAGCCGCAGCCCGACACCGCGATGGTCAGCGCCGCCAGCGCGGCCGCGGCCAGCCGCCGTGCGCGCCCGCGACGACTCGCCACGACACCCGCCTCTCATCCCGGTAAGGATTGTTCCGCGCCAGAACCGTAGAGGTCCGTGGGCGTGATCCGCAACACTTCGGCGGCCGCGGCGTCAGATGGTCAGGCGCGCCAGCAGATCCCGAGCTTGCTCGGCGTTCTGGGGATCGCACAGCACGTCGTAGCGGCCGGCGACCAACTGCAGGGTGGAGCTGAAATCCCGGGTGCCCCGCGCCATCGCGTACGGGATCGAGGAGGTGATCAAGCCGAAGAACACCCCGGCGATCAACCCGGTCGCCAGCGCCGACCAGGGGTGCGGGCTGAAGATACCCAACACCAGCCCGATGAATAGGCCCAGCCAGGCGCCGGTCAACACCCCGCCGCCGAGCACCTTGGGCCAGGTCAATCGGCCGGTGACCCGTTCGACCTGCATCAGGTCGACCCCGACGATGGTCACCTGGTGCACCGGAAACTGCTGGTCGGACAGGTAGTCGACGGCGCGCTGGGCTTCGGCGTAGGTGGGGTACGACCCGATCGGCCAGCCCTTGGGCGGGGTCGGCAACTTGGCGCCGCCGCGGCCCCCGGAGGTGGCCGGTGTCTGTCCGGGCTGAAACGGGCTGGTCATCGCTCCCCTCTCTCCTTCCGACAGGCTAGCTACCCAACCGCGGTCAGACCACCCGCGGCGTCGTCGCACCCGGTGCCGCCTCGGACCAACCCAACCCTGCGTCACCTGCGCATACGCTAGGTTGAACACCATGACAGCTTCCGGTGGTCAGCCCACGCTCGACAGCGATGCCCGGCGGTCGATCCCGTGACCGACTACCCCGAGCAGCCGCCGGTGAACCCCTACCCGCCGGTCGACTACCCCGAGTACCCGCCCGGCTATGTCCCGCCGCCGCCTCCGGGCTACCCGCCGCCGGCGGCTGGCTACCCACCGCCGCCTCCGCCGTACCCGGGCCCGTCCGGATATCCGGGCTACCCCAGCCCGTATGACCCGTACGCGCAGGGCCGGCCGCCGGGCACCAACGGGATGGCGATCGCGTCCCTGGTGACCTCGCTGGCCGGGCTGTTCTTGTGCTTCGTGCCGTCGGTCGTGGGGATGATCCTGGGCATCATCGCCTTGGGCCAATGCAACCGCACCGGTCAGGAAGGCCGCGGTATGGCCATGGCCGGCACCATCATCGGGGCGGTGCTCACCGCGCTGGGCGTGATCGTGTTCATCGTCTGGCTGTTCGCCATGATCGCCGCCGGCAACTCGTCAAGCTATTAGCGCGGCGGCTCGAACGGGTCGGACAGCCGCCGCATCCCGGCGGCGCGGCCCTTGGCGGCCACCACCAGCGCCATCTTGCGGCTGGCCTCGTCGATCATCTCGTCGCCGAGCATCACCGCGCCGCGGGCCCCGCCGGCGGCCGAGGTGTGCCACTCGTAGGCCTCCAGGATCAGCTCGGCGTGGTCGTACTCGGCCTGGCGCGGACTGAAAATCTCGTTGCCGGCGGCGATCTGATCCGGGTGCAGCACCCATTTCCCGTCGTAGCCCAGCGCCGCCGAGCGCCCGGCCACCCGCCGAAACGCGTCCACGTCGCGGACCTTGAGATACGGGCCGTCGATCGCAGCGATCCCGTGCGCGCGGGCGGCAATCAGGATCGTCATCAGCACCTGGTGGTAGGCGTCGCCGACGTCGTAGCCCTCGGGTTGCTCGCCGACCACCAGGGTGCGCATGTTCAGGCTGGCCATCAGGTCCGCGGGCCCCAGCACCAACGCCTGCACCCGCGGCACCGCGGCGATGGTGTTCACGTTGAGCAACCCGCGGGCGTCCTCGATCTGCGCGTCGATGCCGATCCGGCCGACCGGCAGCCCGTGGCTGATCTCCAGCTGGGTCAGCAGCAGATCCAGCGCGTGGACGTGGGACACGTCGCTGACCTTCGGCAGCACCACCACGTCCAGCTGGGCGGTCGGCTGCGCGCCGACCGCGGCGACCACCTCGATCACGTCGGCGTGCGTCCACGGGGTGGTCCAGTCGTTGACCCGCACCCCCGCAGCTGCCCGGCCCAGCCCGGGGCGGCCAGCGCGGCCGCCACCCGGGTGCGGGCCGCGGGCTTGGCGTCCGGGGCGACGGCATCCTCCAGGTCGAGGAACACCTCGTCGGCGGGCAGGCTCTTGGCCTTGTCGATCATCTTCTGACTGCTGCCCGGCACCGAAAGGCAGGTTCGGCGGGGCCGATACGCGTTATCCACGGATTTACTCCTACCCTTTGAACCATGGCGTCGGTCAACAGGGTGTATGTGGCGAGGCTGGCGCGAATGCCGGTGTTGGGCCCGGTTGGCGAATCTGTTGGGCGGGTCCGCGATGTCGTGGTCAGCATCAGCATCGTGCGCCAGCAGCAGCCGCGGGTCCTCGGACTGGTGGTCGAACTGTTGAACCGCCGCAGGATTTTCGTGCCGATTCTGCGGGTCGCGGCGATCGAACCCAACGCGGTGTCGCTCAACACCGCCAACGTGTCGCTGCGCCGGTTCGCGCAGCGACCCGGCGAGGTGCTGGCGCTGGGGCAGGTGCTGGATACCCCGGTGCGGGTCAACGATCCCGACCTGCCGCAGTTGGCCGGCATCGAGGTGGTGATCACCGACCTGGGTATCGAGCCGACGCGGTCCCGCGATTGGATGGTGACCCGCGTCGCCGTCCGCAACCAGCGCCGGCTGGGCCGGCGGACCGCCGCGCACGTCGTCGACTGGCATACCGTGCAGGGTCTGACCCCGTCGGCGCTGGCCATGCCGGGCCAGGCGGTGGCGCAGTTGCTGCAGCAGTTCGAGGGGTGGCGACCGATCGAGGTGGCCGACGCGATCCGCGAGCTGCCGCCCAAACGCCGCTACGAGGTGGTCAAGGCGCTCGACGACGAGCGGTTGGCCGACGTGTTGCAGGAGCTGCCCGAGGACGACCAGACCGATCTCTTGCGGCATCTGGACACCAAGCGCGCGGCCGACGTGTTGGAAGCGATGGATCCCGACGACGCCGCCGACGTGCTGGGGGTGATGAACCCGACCGAGGCCGAGACCCTGTTGGCCCGGATGGATCCCGGGGACTCCGACCCGGTGCGGCGCCTGCTCAAGCATTCCCCGGACACCGCGGGCGGTCTGATGACCTCCAACCCGGTGGTGCTGACCCCGGACACGGCGGTGGCGGAGGCGCTGGCCCGGGTCCGCGACCCCGACCTGACCCCGGCGTTGTCGTCGCTGGTGTTTGTGGCCCGCCCCCCGACGGCCACCCCGACCGGGCGCTACCTGGGTTGTGTGCACCTGCAGCGGCTGCTGCGCGAACCACCCGCCGAACTGGTGGGCGGGATCATCGACAGTGACCTGCCCAGCCTGACACCGGACGTTTCGCTCGGCGCGCTGACCCGCTATTTCGCGGCCTACAACTTGGTGTGCGGGCCGGTGGTCGACGAGCAGAATCACCTGCTGGGCGCGGTGACCGTCGACGACGTGCTCGACCATCTGCTGCCCCACGACTGGCGGGAAACCCTCGACGAACCCGAGTTGGAAGCGGCGGGAGGCTCCTCGTGAGCATGCGTTCGGCGCGCCAGCGGCTGTCCACGCCGCGCACCTCGCGGGTGTCGGCGCCGCAGGTCGACGTGGAGGCCTTGGCGCAAATCGGCGAGTCGCTGGCCCGGTTCCTCGGCACCGGGCGCTATCTGGCCCTGCAGACCGTCATCGTGGTGGTGTGGATCGCGTTGAACCTGTCCGCGGCCGGCCTGCGCTGGGACCCCTACCCGTTCATCCTGCTCAATCTGGCGTTCTCCACCCAGGCGGCGTACGCGGCGCCGCTGATCCTGCTGGCGCAAAACCGGCAGGAGAACCGGGATCGGGTGGCGCTGGAAGAGGATCGCCGGCGCGCCGCGCAGACCAAGGCCGACACCGAATACCTGGCCCGGGAACTGGCCGCGCTGCGGCTGGCCATCGGCGAGGTGGCCACCCGCGACTACCTGCGTCACGAACTGGATGACCTACGTGAGCTGCTGGAGCGGCTGCAGCCGGCGAAACCCGAAGAGCGGGAACAACCGGTGGACCGGCACGCCACCCGTCCCAATTGACTGTGAGCTCGCGCATTGTTGCCACTGCGGTCACAGCAGTTATGTATGGTGACGGAGTTCACCTGCGGTTCCGAGAAGCTCTGAGGACGGTCGAGTGCGCATAGGGGGAAGTTGGGGCGCGGCCTCGGCCCTCACCAGGGGCGCAGCCCGCGCGTGGGCTGCGATACGCCAGCGGACGACCCGGGTCACCCGCTCACCGATGTGCGGCCTGGCGGTGATCACCCCGCTGGTCTTCCTCGTCGCCGTCGGCGCCGG
>PPEA01000156.1 GCA_002967005.1 Mycobacterium talmoniae | reverse complement strand
GACCGGGAGGTGACCGCGGTGCGGGAGGCGGCGCGGCTGATCGCCGAACGACGAACGGCTCACCCCGGCGTTGATCCCGCTGGGCGACGGCCTGCTGGCCGCCGTCCGCGACTAGCGTCCCCCGCCCTTCCGGCGAGCAGACGCAAAAGCCCCCATTTCCTGCCGAAATGAGGGGCTTTTGCGTCTGCTCGCGGTCGGTGCTTGACGCTCGATTGAACGTGCGTTTAACCTATTGAACATGCGTTCAAGCGACCTGACGACGAGCGCCCGGATCCGCGATGCGGCGATCGAGCAGTTCGGTCAGCACGGCTTCGGGGTGGGTCTGCGCACCATCGCCGAGGCCGCCGGGGTGAGCGCGGCCCTGGTGATCCACCACTTCGGCTCCAAGGACGGGCTGCTGCAGGCCTGCGACGACTACGTCGCCGAGGAGGTCCGGCAGGAGAAGTCCGAGGCCATCCGGTCCAACGATCCGGCCACCTGGTTCGCCCAGCTGGCCGAGATCGAGTCCTTTGCGCCGCTGATGGCCTACCTGGTGCGCAGTATGCAGTCGGGCAGCCCGTTGGCGAGGACGTTGTGGCGCAGGATGATCGACAACACCGCGGAGTACCTCGACGAAGGTGTTCGCGCCGGCACCGTCAAGCCCAGCCGCGATCCCCAGGCCCGCGCGAAGTATCTGGCGATCACCGGCGGCGGCGGCTTCCTGCTGTATCTGCAGATGCACGACACCCCCACCGATCTGCGTGCGGTGCTGCGCGACTACGCCCAAGACATGGTGCTGCCGGCCCTGGAGGTCTCCACCGAGGGCCTGCTGGCCGACCGCACCATGTACGACGCCTTCCTCGCCCAATCCGACGCCGACCAAGGAGAAGCCAATGCCGGGTAACGACTCCCCCATCGAGATCCGGGGCCTGACCAAAAACTTCGGCGCGGTGCGGGCGTTGGACGGCCTCGATCTCACGGTGCGGCCGGGCGAGGTGCACGGCTTCCTGGGCCCCAACGGCGCCGGCAAGTCGACGACGATCCGCATCCTGCTGGGTCTGGTCAAGGCCGACGGCGGCACCGTGCGGCTGCTCGGCGGCGACCCGTGGACCGACGCGGTCGCCTTGCACCGCCAGATCGCCTATGTGCCCGGCGATGTGATGCTGTGGCCGAACCTCACCGGCGGCGAAACCATCGACCTGCTGGCCCGCCTGCGCGGCGGCATCGACGAGCAGCGCCGGGCCGAACTGATCGACCGCTTCGAGCTGGACCCGCAGAAGAAGGCCCGCACCTATTCCAAGGGCAACCGGCAGAAGGTGTCGCTGATTTCGGCGTTCTCCTCGCGGGCCCGGCTGCTGCTGTTGGATGAGCCGAGCAGCGGACTGGACCCGTTGATGGAGAACGTCTTTCAGCAGTGCGTCGGGGAAGCGCGGGACCGCGGCGCAACGGTGCTGCTGTCCAGCCACATCCTGGCCGAAACCGAGGCGCTGTGCGAACGGGTCACCATCATCCGGGCCGGTCAGACGGTGGAAAGCGGCTCGTTGGACTCCCTGCGCCACCTGAGCCGGACCTCGATCAAAGCCGAGCTGACCCGGAATCCGGGTGATCTCACCCGGATTCCGGGGGTGGACGACGTCAGCTTCGAGGGCACCACCGTGCGGGCCCAGGTCGACAGCGCCAGCCTCGGTGAACTCATCCGGGTGCTCGGCGACGCCGGGGTCCGCAGCTTGGTCAGCCAGCCGCCGACGCTCGAAGAGTTGTTCCTGCGCCACTACGACACCGGCGACGGCCAACGCGCACCCCAGGAGGTCCGGCGATGACCACCACCTTGGATCGGCCGCCTGGACCGGACCACCAAGCGGCACACCGCAGTTCGAGCTTCACCGGCACGTTGGGGCTGCTGCGGCTGTACCTGCGCCGCGACCGGGTCGTGCTGCCGCTGTGGGTGTTGCTGCTGTCGGTGCCGCTGTCCAGCGTCTACATCGGCAGCGTCGCGAAGGTGTACCCGGATCAGGCCCAGCGCGCCGGATTCGCGGCCTCGATCATGGCCAGCCCGGCCCAGCGCGCGTTGTACGGTCAGGTCTACAACGACAGCCTCGGCGCGGTGGGCATCTGGAAAGCCGGGATGTTCCATCTGCTGATCGCGGTCGCGGTCATTCTCACCGTGATTCGGCATACCCGCGCCGATGAGGAGACCGGCCGCACCGAGTTGATCGACTCGACCGTGGTGGGCCGCTACGCCATCCTGACCGCCGCGCTGCTGGTGGGGTTCGGGGCGTCGCTCGCCACCGGGGGTGATCGGTGCGGCGGGCCTGCTGACCACCGACGGCGCCGCCAG
>PPEA01000155.1 GCA_002967005.1 Mycobacterium talmoniae | reverse complement strand
ACCGCGGTCGCCGCGGTGGCCGCGCAGTTGTCGCCGAGCGCCCGGGTCGCGCGCGGCACCGCGTTTAGCGTGTTGGGCGCGGCGTTCACGCTGCGCGCGGTCGGGGATGCCGGCTCCGGCACGCTGTCGTGGCTGTCCCCGCTGGGCTGGTCGCTGCAGGTGCGGCCCTATGCGGGCGAACGGTGGTGGGTGCTGGTGCTGCATGTCGCGACGGCGACCGTGCTGACCGCGCTGGCCTACCGGCTGTTGGCGCGCCGCGACGTCGGGGCCGGGCTGATCGCCGAACGTCCCGGCCCCGCCCGGGCGACACCCGCGCTGGCGGGCGCTTCGGCTTGGCCTGGCGGCTGGACCGCGGCGCGCTGCTGCTGTGGACGGTGGGTTTGGGCCTGTACGGCTTGCTGATCGGCAGCGTTGTGCACGGTCTGGGCGGCGAGTTGGGCACCAGCGGGACCGCGCACGACATCGTGGTCCGGATGGGCGGCACCGGCGCACTGGAGCAGGCCTTCGTCGCGGTCGCGTTTTCCATGCTGGGCATGGTGGCCGCCGCGTTCGCGATCTCGTTGACCCTGCGGCCGCACCAGGAGGAGGCGGGCCAGCGGGCCGAGCCGCTGCTGGCCGGTGCGGTGAGCCGGCCCCGTTGGCTGGCCAGCCATCTGGTGATTGCGCTGGGCGGATCGGCCGCGGCGCTGCTGCTGGCCGGTGCGGTGGCCGGACTGGCGTACGGCGTGGCCGCCGGCGATGTCGGCGGCAAGCTGCCCGCGGTGCTCGGCAGCGCCGCGGTGCAGCTGCCCGCGGTGTGGCTGCTGGCGGCGGTGACGGTCGCGCTGTTCGGCGTGGTTCCCCGGTTCACCCCGGTGGCCTGGGGGGTGCTGGTCGGGTTCGTTGCGCTGTACCTGCTGGGGTCGTTGTCCGGGGTGTCGCAGTGGCTGCTGGACCTCGAACCGTTCGCCCATATCCCGCGGGTGGGTGCCGGCGCCATCGACGCGGCCCCGCTGCTGTGGCTGCTGGCGCTCGACGCGGCGCTGATTGCATTGGGATCAGCGGCTTTTCGGCATCGCGATATCCGAAACTAGGGAGGTTGTCGTGAAAACCATTGGCAAACTCACACTATCGAGTGTCTGGGGCATCGCCGTGTTCGTCGCGTTGCTGTTCGTGCCCGCCGGCACCTTGCATTACTGGCAGGGCTGGGTTTTCCTGATCGTGTTTGCACTTTCTACCTGGATCCCCAGCCTCTACTTGCTGCGGACCAATCCTGCGGCGCTGGAGCGGCGGATGCGGGCCGGCCCGCTGTCGGAAACCAGGCTGCTGCAGAAGGTCATCATCTCCATCGCGTTGCTTTCGCTGCTAGGGATGGTCGTGCTCAGTGTGCTTGACCACCGCTTCGGCTGGTCGTCGGTGCCGGCCACGGTGTCACTGGTTGGCGACGTCCTGGTTGCGCTGGGGCTGGCGGTCTGCATGTTGGTGGTCATCCAGAACGGCTATGCGGCCGCCAACGTCACCGTCGAGAGTGACCAACGGCTGGCATCCACCGGACTGTACGGTCTGGTGCGGCACCCGATGTACACCGGAAACGTGATCCTGATGATCGGTATCCCGCTCGCGCTCGGCTCGTATTGGGGGCTGGTTCTGATCCTGCCCGGGCTCGTCGTGCTCGGCCTGCGCATCCGCGATGAAGAAGAACTGCTCGGGCAGGAATTGGCCGGCTACCAGGAGTACCGGCGGCGGGTGCACTACCGCCTGGTCCCCTACGTGTGGTGACGGAAGGCAACCGATCGTGAAGCTCATCCTGCAAACCGTGGGCTACGGATTCTTCGCCCTGGTCGTGTTCGGCCTGCTGTTGTTTTGGCCCGCAGGGACGTTCGACTACTGGCAGGCCTGGGTGTTTCTTGCCATCTACGCCGTGGCGGCGGTCGCCCCCACCCTCGCCTGGGGGCCCAGGAACCCGGCCGTGCTGCAGCGGCGGATCCGCGGCG
>PPEA01000154.1 GCA_002967005.1 Mycobacterium talmoniae | reverse complement strand
GCAGCCGAAACCCGCGCCGCGCAAAAGCTCGCCGTCACCGGCCTGTTCGCGGCGTTCGGCTCGTTGCTGGTCGTCAGCGCCCTGGACCACCGGTTCGGGTGGTCAACCGCGCCGACGGCCGTGTCGGTGGTCGGCGACGTAGTGCTGGCGGTCGGTTTGGGCCTCGGCATCCTGGCCGTCGCGCAGAACAGTTATGCCGCCGCCAATGTCACCGTCGAGGCGGAGCAGCCCGTGATTTCCACCGGCCTGTACGGGCTGGTTCGCCATCCGATGTACTTCGCCCTGGTGATCATGATGGTCGGCATTCCGCTGGCGCTCGGTTCCTACTGGGGGCTCGCGGGTGCGGTCGGCGGCGTACCGTTCCTGGCGCTGCGGATCGCCGACGAGGAGAAGATGCTCACGAACGACCTCGTCGGATATCGCGCGTACACCCAGCAGGTGCACTACCGGTTGCTGCCCTACGTGTGGTGAGTGACACGCCGAACGTGCGCTGGTGGCGGGATTCTCGCCGATTTTCCGCCGTGGTTGCACGCTCGGCGCGGGGCGGTCTAGATCCAGACGCCCTTGCCCACGGCGACGACGCCGCCGGCGCTGATCGCGAAGCTTCCCGGTCTTTGTCCAGGTCCACCCCGACCATCTCGCCGGGTCCCACCACCACGTTCTTGTCCAGGATGGCGTGGCGCACCACCGCGCCGCGGCCCACCCGGGCACCGGGCATGATGACGCTGCCCTCCACGATCGCGCCGTCGTCGACCACCACATTCGACGACAGCACCGAGTTGCGCACCGACCCCGCCGAGATGATGCTGCCGGCCCCCACCACCGACTCCTGCGCCGAGCCGCCGTTGACGAACTTGGCCGGCGCCAGGTTCTCCGTCGCCCCGCGGATCGGCCACCGCTTGTTGTACAGGTTGAAAATCGGGTGCACCGACACCAAATCCATGTGGGCGTCGTAGAACGCGTCCAGCGTTCCCACGTCGCGCCAGTAGCCGCGGTCGCGGTCGGTGGCGCCGGGCACCTCGTTGTCGGAGAAGTCGTAGACCGCCGCCATCCCGTCGTCCACCAGCCGCGGAATGATATCGCCGCCCATGTCGTGGTCGGAGTGGTCGTCGTCGGCGTCGGCGCGGATCGCGTCGATGAGCACCTTGGTGGTGAAGATGTAGTTGCCCATCGAGACGTAGGTGACCTCGGGGTCGTCCGGGGTGCCGGGTGGCTCCGGCGGCTTCTCGACGAAGCTGCGGATCCGGCCGGACTCGTCGGCGTCGATGCAGCCGAACGCGGTCGCCTCGGCGCGCGGCACCCGGATACCGGCCACCGTCGCCCCGGCGCCGCTGCGGATGTGGAACCGGACCATCTGCTCGGGGTCCATCCGGTAGACGTGGTCGGCGCCGAACACCACGATGTAGTCCGGATCCTCGTCGAAGATCAGGTTCAGCGACTGGTAGATCGCGTCGGCCGACCCGGTGTACCAGCGCGGGCCCAGCCGCTGCTGGGCCGGCACCGGGGTGATGTACTCCCCGGCCAACCCGGACAGCCGCCAGTTCTGCGAGATGTGCCGGTCCAACGAATGCGATTTGTACTGGGTCAGCACACAGATGCGCAGATACCGCGCGTTGACCAGATTGGACAGCACGAAGTCGATGAGCCGATACGCGCCGCCGAAGGGAACCGCGGGTTTGGCCCGGTCCGCGGTCAGCGGATGCAGCCGCTTGCCCTCCCCGCCGGCCAGGACAATGCCCAGCACATGTGGCGCTTCCCTCATGGGATAAACCTATCGGCCGCTGCAAACCCCTGCCAGGGCAACCGGGGATTGGGCAGGTCGACGCCGCCGCCTCCGCGGGCCGTTGCCCGGCCCGCATCGTCACCGCTCAACCCGATGGTCCGCCGCCTCCGCGGGCCGTTGCACGGCCCGCATCGTCGCCGAACTACCGTTCCGGTATGCGGGTGGCGATGATGACCCGGGAATATCCCCCGGAGGTGTACGGCGGCGCCGGGGTGCACGTCACCGAACTGACCGCCCAGCTGCGTCGGCTCTGCCAGGTCGACGTGCACTGCATGGGGTCCCCCCGCGCGGGCGTGTTCGTGCATCAGCCCGACCCGGCGTTGCGCGGCGCCAACCCGGCCCTGTCCACGCTGTCGACCGACCTGGTCATGGCCAACGCCGCCGCGGACGCCACCGTGGTGCACTCGCACACCTGGTACACCGGGTTGGCCGGGCATCTGGCCGCGCTGCTCTACGACATCCCGCACGTGCTGACCGCGCATTCCCTGGAGCCGTTGCGGCCGTGGAAGGCCGAACAGCTCGGCGGCGGCTACCGGGTGTCGTCCTGGGTCGAACACGCCGCGGTGGGCGCCGCCGACGCCGTCATCGCGGTCAGCTCCGGGATGCGGGAGGACGTGCTGCGGGTGTATCCCGCGCTGGATCCCAACCGGGTGCACGTGGTGCGCAACGGCATCGACACCGAGGTGTGGCATCCGACCCCACCGCAGTCGGGCGAGTCGGTGCTGGCCGACCTCGGCGTCGACCCGGACCGGCCGATGGTGGCGTTCGTCGGGCGGATCACCCGGCAAAGGGGGTCGCCCACCTGGTGGCGGCCGCGCATCGGTTCGACCCCAGCGTGCAGCTGGTGCTGTGCGCCGGGGCCCCCGACACCGCGCAGATCGCCGCGGAAGTGACCGTCGCGGTCGAGGCGCTGGCCCGGGTGCGCACCGGCGTGTTCTGGGTCCGGGACATGCTCCCGATCGGAGGGGTGCGCGAGATATTATCCGCAGCAACAGTTTTCGTTTGCCCGTCGGTGTACGAGCCGCTGGGTATCGTCAACCTGGAGGCGATGGCCTGCGCGACCGCGGTGGTGGCCTCCGACGTCGGCGGCATCCCGGAGGTGGTCGCCGACGGGATGACCGGGTCGCTGGTGCACTACGACCCCACCGACCCGGACCGCTACGAGCTCGCCCTGGCCGAGGCCGTCAACGCACTGGTCGCCGACACCGCGACCGCCGAGCGGTACGGTCGGGCCGGTCGTCAACGGTGTATCGACGAATTCTCGTGGGAGCACATCGCCGAGCAGACGGTGGATATCTACCGGAAGGTGTGCAGGTAGCGGTCAGCTGGATTCAGCTGGTGACGCCTTTGAGCTCGTCACCCAGCGCGGCAGCCTCGTCGGGGGTCAGCTCGACGACGAGCCGGCCGCCGCCCTCAAGTGGTACCCGCATCACGATGCCGCGCCCCTCCTTAGTCGCTTCCAGTGGACCGTCTCCGGTCCGGGGCTTCATCGCCGCCATCGAGTGCTCCCTCCAGATTTGAGCTGGCCCGTCGTCACGGACTTAGTCGGCGTCGGGTGTGCCCCGCCGTTGCCACTCCCGACGTTGAACTGCAAATTCACCCCCCCATTGTTCCCTATCGGCGACGACAGGTGTACCAGACCCGGTTCTCGGCGGGTCTCACCGCGCTGGCGGCACCCAGCAGGCCTGCAGGTGGTCATCGACCATCCCGGTGGCCTGCATCAGTGCGTAGGCGGTGGTGGGCCCCACAAACCGGAACCCGCGGCGCTTCAATTCGCGCGCCATGGCGGTGGATTCGGGGCTGAACGCCGGGATGTCGCCGGCGTCGACGGGCCGGGGCCGCGGCGCCGGCGCGAACGACCACAGCAACTCCGACAGGTCCACCCCGTCGGCCGCGCGGGCGTTGGCGATGGTGGCCTCGATCTTGGCCCGATTGCGGACGATCCCGGCGTCGGCCATCAGCCGGGCCAGCCGGTTGGCCCGGGCGATCGCGTCGTCCAGGCCCAGCATGTGCGCCATAGAATTCGACGACGTCGCCGTGCCCACCTCGCCCAGGCTGCGCTTGACCAGCCCCAGCGCGGTGCTGGCGACGTCGAGCCCGGCGTCGGCGGCCGCCAGGCCGATCCGGGCCGGCGCCGTGGCGACCGCCACCAGGTTTTTCCCCAGGTCCATGGCGCCAGTGTAGGGGCGAGACGGTACCCGGACCGGCGGTATCGGTAGACCGGCCGCCGCTCGGCACCCACCTGACTCACAGCAACTTCACAGCAGGTGTCGAGGTTACGTTCACGCAAGTACGACGGAATTGACGCATGGGATCCGACGCTGCCCGCGAGGGCACCCCCGAGGCGCGCGTGCTCGTCGTCGACGACGAGACCAACATCGTCGAGCTGTTGTCGGTCAGCCTGAAGTTCCAGGGCTTCGAGGTGCACACCGCGACCAACGGGCCGGCGGCGTTGGACCGGGCCCGCGAGGTCCGCCCGGACGCGGTGATCCTGGACGTGATGATGCCCGGCATGGACGGGTTCGGGGTGCTGCGCCGGCTGCGCGCCGACGGCATCGACGCGCCCGCACTGTTTTTGACCGCCCGCGACTCGCTGCAGGACAAGATCGCCGGGCTGACCCTGGGCGGCGACGACTACGTGACCAAACCGTTCAGCCTGGAGGAGGTGGTGGCGCGGCTGCGGGTCATCCTGCGCCGCGCCGGCAAGGGCAGCGAGAAGCCGCGTAACTCCCGGCTCACCTTCGCCGACATCGAACTCGACGAGGACACCCACGAGGTGTGGAAGGCCGGCGAGCCGGTGTCGCTGTCGCCCACCGAGTTCACCCTGCTGCGCTACTTCGTCATCAACGCCGGCACGGTGTTGAGCAAACCGAAAATCCTCGACCACGTGTGGCGCTACGACTTCGGCGGCGACGTCAACGTCGTCGAATCGTATGTGTCCTACCTGCGCCGTAAGGTCGACACCGGCGAGAAGCGGCTGCTGCACACCCTGCGCGGGGTGGGCTACGTGCTGCGCGAACCTCGCTGAGCGGCGCCCGGTAGCGAAGAATAGGGGGATGGTCACACACGCTCGAGGAGCGCTGCCGCTGCGGGTGAGCCTGGTCGCCGCCACCTTGGCCCTGGTGGCGTGCGGGCTGCTGGCGCAGGGGGTGGCGGTCACCTCGATCCTGCGGCACAGCCTGGTCAAGCGGATCGACCAGTCGCTGATGGATGCCTCCCGCGGCTGGGCGCAGGCCCCGCGGCAGGTGCAGGCGGACTCGCTGGAAGATCCCAACCCCGGACGGCCGCCGTCGAACTTCTACGTGCGCGACGTCGACCCCGACGGCCGCACCTGGACGGTGGTCAACGACCAAAACGCCGAACCCGCGCTGCCCGCTGACAACGATGTGGGGCCCACCCCGACCACGGTGCCGTCGGTCGACGGCTCGGGGGTGCAGTGGCGGGCGGTGTCGGTGCGAGGCCCGCACGGCGGGCTGACCACCGTCGCCATCGATCTATCCGACGTGCAGTCCACCATGCGGTTTTGGAGTGGTCGCGGGCCGGGATCGCGGTGGTGGTGCTGTTCGTGCTCGGCGCGGTCGGGTACGCGGTGGTGCACCGCAGCCTGCGGCCGCTGGTCGAAGTCGAACAGACCGCCGCGGCGATCGCCGGCGGGCAGCTGGATCGTCGGGTGCCCGAACGGGATTCCCGCACCGAGGTGGGTCGGCTGTCGCTGGCGCTCAACGGCATGCTGGCGCAGATCCAGCAGGCGGTGGCGGCCTCGGAGGCCTCCGCGGAGCAGGCCCGCAATTCCGAGGACCGGATGCGCCGGTTCATCACCGACGCCAGCCATGAGCTGCGCACCCCGCTGACCACCATCCGGGGCTTCGCCGAGCTGTACCGGCAGGGCGCCGCCCGCGACGTGGAGATGCTGATGTCGCGGATCGAAAGCGAATCCCGCCGGATGGGGCTGCTGGTCGAAGACCTGCTGGTGTTGGCCCGGTTGGATGCGCAGCGCCCGCTGGAACGCCATCAGGTGGACCTGCTGACGCTGGCCAGCGACGCCGTGCACGACGCGCAGGCGATCGCCCCGACGCGCACCATCACGTTGGACGTGTTCGATGGGCCCGGCACCCCCGAGGTGCTCGGCGACGACGCCCGGCTGCGTCAGGTGCTCAGCAACCTGATGGCCAACGCGTTGCAGCACACCCCGGAAACCGCCGACGTCACGGTGCGGGTGGGCACCGTGGACGACGACGCGGTGCTCGAGGTCGTCGACGAGGGCCCGGGGATGAGCGAGCACGACGCGCAGCGGGTGTTCGAGCGGTTCTACCGCACCGACTCGTCCCGGGCGCGGGCCAGCGGCGGCACCGGGCTGGGGTTGTCGATCGTCGACTCGCTGGTGCACGCGCACGGCGGCAAGGTCAGCCGTCACCACCGCGCCCGGGCAGGGCTGCCGGTTCCGGGTGGCGCTGCCGCGGTTCACCGACGTGCCCGCCGAGATCGATTGAGCCGCCGGCTCAGCGCAGTTCGGCCAGCGCCGCGATGATCTTGGCCTGCGCCGCGTCCAGTGACTCCGGGGACGGGTTGCGGTCCACGTTGGCGAAACCGAAGTCGCTCAGGCTGCGGGTTGGGAAGACGTGCACGTGCAGGTGCGGGACCTCGAGCCCGGCGATGATGACACCGGCCCGCTCGGTGTCAAACGCCCGGCACACGGCCTTGCCGATCCGCTGCGCCACCGCCATCACCCGCGCGAACGCGGCGCCGTCGACGTCTTGCCATTGATCGATCTCGGCGCGCGGCACCACCAGGGTGTGCCCCTGCGTCATCGGCTCGATGGTCAAAAACGCGACGACGTCGTCGTCCTCGTAGACGAACCGGCCCGGCAGTTCCCGGTTGATGATTTTGGTGAAGACGGTGGCCATGGGCTCCAAGCATATGGGCTGCGCCCCGCCGCGTCCTGGACACCTGTCCGGCACTGCCTGGTCGTGCACGCCTTAGTGCGCCGGGAACGCAGCTAATCACGCGGTTTTCGCGATGGACACCTGTCCAGGTAAGGTGGTGGCGACCCTGGTCCGCCGAGAGGATGAGCCGTGGCATACGTCATCACCCAGAACTGCTGCAAGGACGGCAGCTGCATCCCGGTCTGCCCGGTCGACTGCATCCGGCCCGCCGCCGCGGCCGGGGAGTTCACCGCCACCGAGCAGCTCTACATCGACCCGGAGACCTGCATCGACTGCGGCGCCTGCATGGAGGAGTGCCCGGTCGACGCGATCCACTACGAGGACGACCTGCCGGTCGAGTTGGCGCGCTTCACCGACATCAATGCCGCGTACTTTCGGCGGCATCCGCTGGAACCCGGAGCGGTGCCGGCGCCGCGGCCGCGTTCTGGGCGCTCAGCGCCGCGCCGATGGCCTGCAGGTCACCGCTCGCCGCCGTCAGAATTTCCGGTTGCGTGGTCACGAAAGACATCGGCTTCTCCTCACTTCGTCCCTGGCAGCAAACGCCGCCACCTTCGTCGGCCTCCGCGCGGCTCCGGGCGCTGCGGCCGATCCTGTGGGGGTCCACCACCCTGGGCATGACGCGCGTGAAGTTGTTCGCACGCAGGCGTTTAAAGACGCACCTTTGTTATCTGGCGAGCCTCGTTGAACCAACGGTTGTGTCCCACAGTATTTTTCGCGCCGGATTCGAAGCAAGCCAGCACGCGGGATTCATAGAGAATGCATATCTGCGCCGGCTTTGAGTGGCGCCGGTCACAGCAAAGACATTTGAGAACCCTATGAATCGTGTGACAGTCCCATGTGCGTCTAGGACAATGTCAGGACATGACGGCAATGTCGGATGACGCGCGTGACCGGCGCCCCCGCAAGGCGATCTTGGGACAACTTCCCAAGATCAACCGGCCCGACGGGTCACCGATCCGAGTGTTGCTGGTCGACGACGAGCCGGCGTTGACCAACCTGGTCACGATGGCACTGCACTATGAAGGCTGGACCGTCGACGTTGCCCATAACGGCCGGGAGGCCGTGATCAAGTTCGAAACCATCGGCCCGGATGTGCTGGTGCTCGACATCATGCTGCCCGATGTGGACGGCCTGCACATCTTGCAGCGGGTCCGCGAATCGGACACCTACACCCCGATCCTGTTTCTGACCGCGCGCGACTCGGTCACGGATCGGGTCACCGGGCTGACCGCGGGCGCCGACGACTATATGACCAAGCCGTTCAGCCTGGAGGAACTGGTCGCCCGGCTGCGCGGTTTGCTGCGCCGCTCCAGCCACATGGCCCCGCCGGCCGACGAGGTGCTCAATGTGGGAGACCTCACCTTGGACGGCGCCAGCCGCGCGGTGACCCGCGCCGGCGAGCCGCTGTCGCTGACCGCCACCGAGTTCGAGTTGCTGCGCTTCCTGATGCGCAACCCGCAGCGGGCCCTGACCCGGACCGAGATCCTGGATCGGGTGTGGAACTACGACTTCGCGGGCCGCACCAGCATCGTCGATCTGTACATTTCCTACCTGCGCAAGAAGATTGACGCCGGCCGGGAACCGATGATCCACACGGTGCGTGGCGTCGGCTACATGCTGCGACCGTCGGGATGACGCCGAGCCGAACCACCCGCTGGTGGTGGCCGCGCTCGGTGCGCCGCCAGCTGGTGTTGGGGGTGTCGGCGGTGGTGACCGTGGTGTTGGTGGCCGTCGGCCTGGTGTCGGTGCTGAGCTTGCGGACCTATGTCACCGCGATGAACGACGCCGACGTGTCCGAATCGCTGAACGCGCTCAACCATTCCTACACCCGGTACCGCAGCAGCCAGGCGGCACCGGGGCATCCCGCCAAGCCCAGCATCGAGCAGGCGTTGTTGGGCTTCACCGAGCAGGAGCCCGGAAACGTGATCGCGGTGCTGCATGACGGCCAGGTGATCGGCACGGCGGTCTTCTTTTCCGAAGACGAGCCGCGGCCGGCGCCGGAGGACGTGGTGGCCGCGATCGCGGCGGAGACCTGGCACAACGGGCCGGCCCGCAATATCAACCTGGCCAGCCTCGGGCCGTACCGGGTGGACAGCCGCGGCGTCGACGGCGGCGATCGGCTGGTGGTGGGGGTCTCCCTGAGCCTGGCCAACCGCACCATCACCAACAGGATCATCACGGCCACCGCGTTTTTGGTGGGTGCGCTGGTGGTGACCGCGGTCCTGACGGTGTGGGTGGTGGGGTATGCGCTGCGTCCGCTGCGCCGGGTCGCGGCGACCGCGGCCACGGTGGCCAGCATGCCGCTGATCGGCGGCGACGAGCGGATCACCGCCCGCGTCCGGCAAGACGACATCGATCCGGATAACGAGGTCGGGATCGTCGCGCACACCTTGAACCGGTTGCTGGACAACGTCGATGGCGCGCTGGCCTATCGCGCCGAGGCCGACAAGCGGATGCGCCAATTCATCACCGACGCCAGCCATGAGTTGCGCACCCCGCTGGCCGCAATCCAGGGCTACGCCGAACTGACCCGCCAGGACAGCTCGGATCTGCCACCCACCACCGAATACGCGTTGGCCCGCATCGAGTCGGAAGCGCAACGGATGGCCTCGCTGGTCGAGGAGCTGCTGCTGTTGTCTCGCCTCGGCGAAGGTCAGGACCTGCACCTCGAAGAGGTCGACCTGGTCGACTTGGTCATCCACGCGGTCAATGACGCGGCCGCGTCGGCGCCGACCCATCAGTGGGTCAAGGACCTGCCCGACGAAGCGGTGTGGGTCCGCGGCGACCGGGCGCGGTTGCACCAGCTGATCAGCAATCTGCTCAAGAACGCCTGGGTGCACACCCCGCCCGGGGTGACCGTCACCACCGGCATCACCGCGCACCGTGGGGACGTCGGCGGCCCGTCCGCCGAGTTGACGGTGATCGACACCGGCCCCGATATCGACGCCCAGCTGCTGCCGCACCTGTTCGAGCGGTTCGTGCGGGCCGACAAGGCCCGCTCCGGGGAGCTGGGCAGCACCGGGTTGGGGCTGGCCATCGTCGCGTCGATCGTCAAGGCGCACCACGGCACCGTCACCGCCGAATCCGCCGACGGCCGCACCGTGTTCCGGGTGCGGCTGCCGCTGATCGACCCCCCGGGAAATTGACCCCGGGGAACCCCGACCCGGCGAGCAGACGCAGAATCGCACGATTCCGGCCCGTGCAGTGCGATTCTGCGTCTGCTCACCGGCTTACCGGTGTGACGAAAGCCACTGTGCTCCCCCGGATCTGAGCTCGACGTGGCATGAACGCGTTAAGAAACCGAACGGGACCGTTAGGTAGTCGTAAAGGAGCTGGTAACCGGTTTCGGGCGGGGCGACGCTGGAGCCATGGATTTCGGAGCATTACCCCCGGAAATCAACTCCGGCAGAATGTATTCGGGGCCTGGGTCGGCACCGATGCTCGCGGCAGCGACGGCGTGGAGCCAGCTGGCCGCCGAGTTGAGCACGACGGCCGCCTCCTACGAGTCGGTGATTTCGGGCCTGGCCAGCGAGGATTGGCGCGGACCGGCCTCGGCGTCGATGGCCGCCGCCGCCACCCCGTATGTGGGGTGGCTGAATGCCACTGCCGCACAGGCCGAGCAGGCCGCCAGC
>PPEA01000153.1 GCA_002967005.1 Mycobacterium talmoniae | reverse complement strand
GCGCGGATCCTGGGCCAGCGAAGGCGCTGCGCCGCAGCGTGTTCCGGTCAGCGACGAGCAGATCGCCAGCACCGTGCGGGTTTTCGAGCGGATGGGCTTCGGCCCCGAACCCGCCCCGGGCGCCGCCGGTGAGCAACTCATCCGCCTGCACGGCTGCCCCGTGCGCGACCTCGCCCGCTCCCATCCGGAGGTGACCTGCGGCGTCCACCTGGGGCTGTTGCGCGGGCTGCTCGCGGGCGGCCCCGATGCGGCCCTGCACGCCGACCTTGAACCCTTTGCCGAGCCGGAACTGTGCATCGCCCGGGTACGCGCCGATGACTGAGCTGCTGGAGCGCAGCTGCGCCGACCTGACCGACCGCGCCGACGTGGAGGCGCTGCTGCGCCGCTTCTACGGCCAGGTGCTCGTCGATGACGTCCTGGCCGACCCGTTCACCGAGGTGCGAGAGGTCACCGGGCTCGACGCCCACATTCCGGTGATGGCCGACTTCTGGGAGACGGTGCTGTTCCGCGCCGGACGCTACAAGGGCAGCGCACTGACCGCCCACCGGCACGTTCACCAGCACACGCCGCTGTCCGCGCACCACTTCATCCGCTGGCTGACCACCTGGACGGCCACCGTCGACGAGATGTACCGCGGTCCGGTCGCCGAGCAGGCGAAAGTCCAAGCCGCCCGGATCGCCTGGGCCATGCACCGCCGGCTCACCGGTGGTGACGCGCCGGAACTCGACGCCCTGCTCAGGCGCTGATTTGCGCTCACCTCGCTCGTTCCGCCAGCGCGCGCAGGAAGAAGGCGAGGTTGGCGGGCCGTTCGGCTAACCTGCGCAGGAAGTAGCCGTACCAGTGGGTGCCGAACGGCAGGTACACCCGCACCTGCTGACCCGCGTCGACAAGCCGCTGCTGCTCGGCGCCCCGGATGCCATACAGCATCTGGTACTCGAAACCGCCGGCGCCGCGCCCGGATCGGGCGGCCAGGGCAGGCACGGCGGCGAGCACGGCGGGGTCGTGGGAGGCCACCATCGGATACCCCGACCCGCCCATCAGAATCCGGAGACACCGCAGATAGGCATCGGTGATGGTGTCGCCGTCGCGGAAAGCCACCGCGCCGGGTTCGTCATAGGCGCCCTTGCACAACCGGATCCGCGCCCCCGCGGCGGCCAACTGTTGGCAGTCCCCGGTGCTGCGCTTGAGGTAGGCCTGCACCACGGTGCCCAGCGACGGGAAGTCGGCCCGCAACTGCGCGACGATCGACAGCCGCGAGTCGGTGGTGGTGTGGTCCTCGGCGTCGATGGTCACCCCGATCCCGGCCTGGGCGGCCCGCTCGCAGATGGTGTGGGCGTTTTCCAGGGCGATCTTCTCGCCGTCGCGGTCCAACGCTTGCCCCAGCGCGGACAGCTTGACCGACACCTCCAGCGGCGGCACGCCGCCCGGGGCGGCGTCGGCGCGCCGGGCCAGCGCGTCCAGGAGGTGACCGTACGCGGCGACGATCGCGGCGGTGTCGACGAGGTCGGCGACGTCCTCGCCCAGATAGTCGAGGCTGACATAGCGCCCGCCGGCGCGCAGCCGCGCCGCAATGTCCAGCGCCTCCGCGCACGTTTCGCCGGGCACAAACCGATGTACCACTTTGCGGGTCACCGGGATTCGTTGCGCGGTGCGACGCAGGAGGTCCGAGCGGCTGGCGGCCAGCAGCGCCGGGCGTGCGCTCCTAGCGAAGACGCCGGTCATTACGGCGCCGCCATGTGCGGATAGTTGTGCTCGGTCGGCGGGGCGAACGTCTCCTTAATCGCGCGCGCCGACGTCCAACGCAGCAGGTTGAGCGCGGACCCGGCCTTGTCGTTGGTGCCCGACCCGCGGGAGCCGCCGAATGGCTGCTGGCCCACCACCGCGCCGGTCGGTTTGTCGTTGATATAGAAGTTGCCCGCGGCGAACCGCAGCCGGTCCTGCGCGGTCTGCACCGCGGCGCGGTCGTCGGCGACCACCGCGCCGGTCAACGCGTAGCGCGACCCGGTGTCGACGAGGTCGAGGATCTGCTCGTAGGCGTCATCGGGGTAGACGTAGACCGCCAGGATCGGCCCGAAGTATTCACAGCCGAACGCCTCGTCGGTCGGGTCGTCGGACAGCAGCACCGTGGGCCGCACGAAATAGCCTTCGCTGTCGTCGTATTCGCCGCCCACCGCGACGGTGATCCGCGCGGCGCTCTTGGCGCGTTCGATCGCGGCGACGTTCTTGGCGAAGGCGCGCGCGTCGATCAGCGCGCCGCCGTAGTTGGATAAGTCGCTGACGTCGCCATAGCGCAGTTCGGCGGCGGCGTCCAGCAACTCGTCACCCATCTGCTGCCACGCCGAGCGGGCGACGAACGCCCGGGAGCGCCGAGCACTTTTGGCCCTGGTAGTCGAAGGCGCCGCGGATCAAGGCGGTGCGCAGCACCTCGGGCCGCGCCGAGGCATGGCCGACCACGAAGTCCTTACCGCCGGTCTCCCCCACAATGCGCGGATAGCTGTGGTAGTGCTCGATATTGGTGCCGACGCGGCGCCACAGCTGCTGGAAGGTCGGCGGCGAGCCGGTGAAATGGATGCCGGCCAGCCGCGGATCGGCCAGCGCCACATCGGAAACCGCGAACCCATCGCCGGTGACCAGGTTGATCACCCCGGGCGGCAGCCCGGCCGCCTCCAGCAGTTGCATGGTGAGGTACGCGGCGAACGTCTGGGTGATCGACGGCTTCCACACCACGGTGTTGCCCATCAACGCCGGCGCGGTCGGCAGGTTGCCGGCGATGGCCGAGAAGTTGAACGGGGTGATCGCGTAGATGAACCCGTCCAGCGGGCGGTAGTCCAGCCGGTTCCACACCCCCGGGGTGCTGATCGGTTGCTGCGCCAGGATCTGGTGGGCGAAGGCGACGTTGAACCGCCAAAAGTCGACCAGTTCGCACGGCGCGTCGATCTCGGCCTGGTAAGCGGATTTGGACTGGCCCAGCATGGTGGCCGCCGCCAGTGTCTCCCGCCACGACCCGGCCAGCAGGTCGGCGGCCCGCAAAAACACCGCCGCCCGCTCGTCGAACGGGGTTGCCGCCCAGTCGTTCTTGGCGGCCATTGCCGCCTCGATCGCCGCGGTGGCGCCGGCGTGGGTGGCGTTGGTCAGCGTGCCCAGCCGGTGGCTGTGCCGGTGCGGCTGGACGACGTCCATGCGTTCCCGGCGCCGAGGCGGTGTTCGCCGGCGATGACGTGCGGCAGGTCGATGGGGTCGGCGGCCAGGGCGTCCAACGCCGCGACCAGCCGGCTGCGTTCCGGGCTGTGGGGTGCGTAGTCATGAACCGGCTCGTTGGCCGGAAGCGGTACCTGGGTGATCGCGTCCATGCCGCCAGGATCCTCGACGCCGACCACCCCGGTTTTAGCTGATCCCACAAATTTTTACATCTGATTAGTAGGATCAGACAATATGCGGGCTACCGGTGTGGGGCTGGGTCAACTGCTGCTCGCCCTGGATGCGACCGTGGCGCACTTGGTCGATGCGCCACGCGGCTTGGATCTGCCGGTGTCTTCGGCGACCCTGATCGATTCCGACGACGTGCGGCTGGGGTTGGCGCCGGGCGCCGGGTCCGCGGATGTGTTCTTCCTGCTCGGTGTGGCCGAGGGTGGCGCGCTGGAGTGGATCGAGGCCCAGACCGGTCGCCCGGTGGCGATCTTCATCAAGCAACCCTCCGAGCCGGTGGTGGCCCGGGCCGTCGCCGCCGGGATCGCGGTGGTCGCCGTCGACCCGCGGGCGCGCTGGGAGCGGCTCTACCGGTTGGTCCACCATGTCCTCGAGCACCACGCGATCACGCCGACCCGGTTGAAAGCGACACCGACCTGTTCGGCCTGGCGCAGGCCGTCGCCAACCGCACCCACGGCATGGTCAGCATCGAAGACGCGCAGTCGCACGTGCTGGCGTACTCGGCGTCCGAAGAAGCCGACGAACTGCGCCGGCTGTCCATCCTGGGCCGGGCCGGGCCGCCCGAGCATCTGGAATGGATTGCCAAGGCAGGCATTTTCGACGCGCTACGCGCCGAGCCGACGGTCGTCCGGGTGGGTCGGCGCCCCGAGCTGGGTCTGCAGCCGCGGCTGGCGATCGGGCATCCATCGCCGATCGGGCCCGGCCCGGCGGGCCCCGGAGTTCGTGGGCACCATCGTGGGTGCGAACAGGGAGTCGCACCCGTTGGCCGACGACGCCGAGCAGGTGCGTGCACGGCGCGGCGGTGCTGGCCGAGCGGATCATGGCCCGGCTGGCGCACTGTCCGTCGACACGCGCGCTGCGGGTACAGCAGCTGCTCGGGTTGGCCGAGCCGGACGACGTCGACCTGGCCGTGCTGGCCCGCGAGCTCGGCGTCAGGGTGGACGGGCGCGCCGCGGTGATCGGTTTTCACGGCGCGCCCGCCGATGTGATTGCGTTGAGCGCCACCGCGTTTAGGTTCGACGCCCAGGTCACCTCGGTCGACGACCGGGTGTATGTGGTGTTACCGCAGACCCCAGCCCCGTCAACCGTGGCGTCCTGGGTGCGCGGCACCGTCGCCGCGCTACGCCGCGAACTGCACCTGGAGCTGCGGGCCGTGATCGCCGCCCCGCTGGTCGGGCTGGCCGCGGCGGCGTCGGCACGCGCCGGGGTGGACCGGGTGGTCGACAGCGCCGGTCGTCATCCGGCGGCCATCGCCGAGGTCACCTCGCTCGACGAGGCCCGCACCACCGTGCTGCTCGACGAGATCGTCGGCCGCATCGACGACCGGCTGGTTGATCCGCGGGTGCGGGCGCTCCGCGAACAGCACCCGCTACTGGCCGACACGCTGCGGGTCTACCTGGACAGTTTCGGCGACATCGCCGCCGCTGCCGCACAGCTGCAGGTGCACCCCAATACCGTGCGTTACCGGGTACGGCGCGTCGAGAAGCTGCTGTCCATGTCGCTGGCCGATCCGGATGTGCGACTGGTGATCTCGCTGAGCCTGCGGGCCACCGAACGCTAGCCGCCGACGCTGGGCCGCGGCATCGTGAACCGGTTGGTGCGCATGCGCAATACCTTCTTGCTCAGCGGCTGTACCGGGCTGCCGCGCGGCGGTCCCGGTCCCCACATCGGGGACCCGCCCGAGGAGTTCGCCAAGGGATCCTGCGCCCACAGCGGAAGCGCCCGGACACGCATTCCCGCCGAAGGCAAATCCGCCGCGGTGCCGGCCATCGGCGTGGCCGGCGCCCAGTTCGGCGGAACCGATAATCCGCCGACCGCCGGCGCGCAGCCCATACTGGCCAGCACCGGACCGCGACCGGGCACCGTCGTGCCGGTTGGCGCGCTGGCCAGCTGCGGAACCGGGTTGGTCTGAGCAGCCGCACTGTGTGCCTCGAGGTCACTTTTCATCGCGTAGAGGAAATTCACACATCGATTCGCCGCGTACGCGACCTGCCAGGCCGGCTGCAGCGGGCCGGTCACGGTGTTGAAGTCCTTGACGCCTTGCAGCAATCCGGGAACCGTCTCCGCCGCACCCGATTTCGTCGCTCCGCCCGACGCGAGGGCATGGAGCTGCTGGGTGATCGCCGACATCAACTGGACGTGTCCGGTGGTCGACGACCCGGCGGCGTGCGCCAGCGCGGGGCCGTGACCGGATTGCTGCGCCGGGTGGCTGACCGGCGGGGGCGAGCCGAACACCGGGAGTTCGGATGCCGCCGCCACTGACGCCGCGTAGCGATACATTGCTGCGGCGTCTTGCGCCCACATCTCGGCGTAGTCCGCCTCCACGGCCGTGATCGCCGGGGTGTTCTGCCCCAGCGCGTTGGTGGCGGTCAGCGTCGTCAACGCGGCCCGATTGCTCTGGATCGCCGGCGGCGGCACGATGGCGGCCACCGCCGCCTCGTACGCGGCGATCGCGGCGGACATCTGCTCGGCGGTCTGCTGCGCTTGGCCGGCGGTGTGGCTCAGCCACGCCAGATAGCGGGCGAACGCGGCGTCCATCAATGTTGACGAGCGCCCCCGCCAGCTACCCGCCAGCTCGACCTTGGCCGCCTGGTACCCGGCCACGGTCGAATGCAGCTCGGCGGCTAGCGTGGTCCAGGCCGACGCCGAGGCGATCAGGGATCCCGGCCCGGCACCGTCGTACATGGCCGCCGAGTTGACTTCGGGGGGCAGCACCCCAAAATCAAGCATTGACATTACCTTTCGCAGCGACCGCGGCCGCGGGCCGCGAGCGCTGTTGGCGTCCGGTGAAGCGAGCGGGCGCTATCCCCCGACCGGGGAACGGGGCATCTTGAAGCGCCGAGGCGCGACCCGCAATGCGCTGCTGACGGTGGACCGCGCCGCCGTCCCGGCCGTCCGACCCATCCCCGCGGCCGGTGCCGCGCCCATCATGGCGGTGGATTCTTCGGTCTCCACCGCGGGGGCGGCCCCGAGAGTGGATTCGGGCACCCAGATCGGCTCATTGCCGAGCAGGGCTGCCGACGACGGCGGGGCCCAGCTCCGCGGAACGGTTAATCCGCCGACCGGTGCGGCCCCGCCCATGGTGGCGCGCACCGGACTGCCGAGGGTCCCGGGTGTGGGTTCGACGGCTGCGGGGGCGGCGCCGACCGGACGCGTGGCCGGCTCGGGTTGGGCGGTTGGCTTGGGTGGCGCAGCCGGGTTGTGTGTCTCGAAATCCCGCTTGGCGGCGTAGAACATGCTGCCCGCCGACGTGTAGGTGCGGCTGAAACCTGCGGCGAGGCTCACCGGTGACGCCACCGTGTTGAAGTCGCTGAAACCGGTCAGCAGTCCCGCCAACGGGTCTGTCGCCGAACCCTGGGCCGCCGAGGTCGCCGCGGTGCCGCCCGACGCGAGCGCCTGCAGCCGTTGCGGGACCCCCGAGATCAGCTGCGCGAGGTTCGCCTGAGACGGTGCTGCGGCGCTGCTTTGGCCCGCCGAGCCGGTGGCGTTCGGCGGCTGGCTAAACAAGGTCAGCCTGGTCGCCGCCGACGAGGACGCCGCGTAGCCGTACATCGCCGCGGCGTCTTGTGCCCACATCTCGGCGTAGGTCGCCTCCACCGCCGCGATCGCCGAGGTGTTCAACCCCAAAAGGTCGGTCGCGATCAAGTTCGTCAACTGGGCGCGGTTGGCCGCGATCAGCGGCGGCGGCACGGTGGCGGCGTATGCCATCTCATAGGCGGCGGCGGCAGCGCGATCCCGCCGGCCCGCCTCCTCGGCCGTCGCCGCGGTGGCGGTCAACCAGGCCACATACGGCGCGGCCGCGGCGGCCATGGCATCGGATGCCCTTCCCGACCAGCTCTCGCCGTGCAGGCCGGAAATCGCCGAGGAATAGCCCCGCGACGTCGACGCCAAGCGACCGGCCAACGCCTCCCAGGCCGCGGCCGCGGCCATCAACGGTCCCGAACCCGCGCCGGAATACATCCGGGCGGAGTTCACTTCCGGTGGCAACGCTGCATAATCCATCGCCCCCACCCAAACACAGCCCACCACCGCGGAGCATCCAGCCGACGGGCTCGGCGCCGGTCGGCACGTCCGGTGCTGGGGGCCGACCATGGATCCGGTCGGCAGCGCCACTAGCCACGCGAACAGCCCCCGAGGGCCGACACGAACGCGAGATGACCGCCGGGTGACCGGGTGTTTAAATCACAGTGAACATAAATCCGCGAAGACCTGTCGGTGCGCGCTGGTAGCGTCCGGCTCTGTCCCACCAAACGCCCCGGAGGTCGCCGTGATCCCCCACCCGCACCGGCCGCGGTTCCTCGCCGCCGCAGCGGTTGTCGGCGCCGTGAGCCTGACCGGGCTGCTCATCGTCGACCACGGGTGGGTCACTCCGGTCGCCACGTCGTCGGCGGCCCCGGCCGGCGGCGCCGATAACGAAGCGTTGGCCGCCCTGGACAGCCTGCCGATCAAGGGCCGCGCCCCCAAGACCGGCTACGATCGCGGACTCTTCGGCGAGGCGTGGAGCGATGACGTGACGGTGGCCGACGGGCATAACGGCTGCGACACCCGCAACGACATCCTGCGCCGGGATTTGGTCGACGTGCAGCTCAAACCGGGCACCAACGGATGCGTCGTGCTGTCCGGCACGCTGCACGACCCCTACACCGGCACCGTCATCGCCTTCCAGCGCGGCCGGGGCACCTCGCGGGCGGTGCAGATCGACCACATCGTCGCGTTGTCGGATGCCTGGCAAAAGGGTGCACAAGGCTGGGATGAGGCCACCCGACGCAACTTCGCCAACGACCCGGCCAACCTGCAGGCCACCGACGGGCCGATCAACGAGCAGAAGGAGGACGGGGACGCCGCAACCTGGTTGCCGCCCAACAAGTCCTACCGCTGCACTTACGTGACCCGCATTGTGACGGTGAAGGCCGCCTACGGGTTGTGGGTCACCCAAGCCGAGCACGATGCGATCGCCCGCATCCTGGCCGACGGCTTGCCCCGCGGTCGCGGGAGGAACCCGCCGAGCCGCCCGCACCGCTGGCGCCCGCGCGCCGGCGGGGGACGGTGCCGGGGTCTACTACCCGAACTGCACGGCCGCCACGGCCGCCGGGGCCGCCCCGCTGCATCTCGGCGAACCGGGGTATCGCCCCGAACTGGACGGCGACCGGGACGGCATCGCCTGCGAGTAGCTCCGGTTGGCCCCAATCCAGTCACGGGTCGGTAACGGCCCTGGCGCGCGGCGCATCTCGTGTATGAGACTGCGTACTGGCATCGAGGGCGCACGGTCGCGCGCCGCGGGATTCAGTCAGCACAGTGTGACACTCGAATCGGCGCCCAACACAGTGAGGAAATCGGTGAGCGCTCCCGACGGTTTTCAAACCGACCGTTCTGAGTCCGAGATTGGTGACGCAACCGGACCCATCAGGGCGCTACCGGTGGAATCTCATCGCGGGCCACAACCGCAACCAACGGCAGCCCCTGGGGTCAAGACGCCCCAACCTTCGAAAACCAAGCCCTTGACACTTGTCGACGGTCCACCACCGGGTCGCCCCGGCGAAGCGGGCCGAAACGCGCCGCCGATCAATTTGCTGACCGCACAGCTACGTGCCGAAATTCTCTCGGCTCCGCGGCGGCATTCCGAGATCGGTTGGCGAAAATGGCTGTACCGGTCCAGTCTGGGTGTCATCAACGCGGGCGAGTCGCGTCTCGAGGCCGAACGTCGCAGTCTGCTCGCCACCGCAAAACGTCCCTGGCGGGGAATACACTCCGTGGTGGTGCTGGGCGGTAAGGGCGGCGTCGGTAAGACGATGGTGACCGCGGCGGTCGGCTCGATGCTCGCCGAGCTTCGGAGCAAAGACATGGTGCTGGCGACCGACGCCGATCCGGGGCAATCGGCGGACCTGGCAGCGTGGATCGACCCGACCGCCTCGTCAACGTTTGCGGACGTGCTAGCTCACAACGAGCCTGAGCGGAAGTTCGATCTCCGTTACTTCGTCGGTCAGAACCCGGAAACCGGACTCGACGTACTTGCCGCCAACGCGTACTCGGGACGGCCCCGCGGCGACATCGATGCTGACGTCTACACGCAGGCCCACCAGCGGCTGCAACGTCTTTACAGTCTGCTACTTACCGATACCGGGGTGGACTATTGGCATTCCGTGATGCCGGGGGTCTTGCGCTGCTCGAACGGTGCGCTGCTGGTGACCTCCGCCGTACCCGGAGGCGCTGAGGGCGCCATGCGAGCGATCGACTGGCTTGTCGCCGAGGGCTATCAGCATCTTGTCGCCCGAATGGTGTTGGTGATCAATCACGTTCGTGGATTCGACAGTCGTCGAGACCGGCGCACCACCGAACACCTGGTGGCGGGGATGACCGAGCAGTTCAATCGGTGGGTCTCACCCGATCGAATCGTTGGGCTGCCGTACGACCCACACATCGCGGCCGGCGGGCCACTGGACCTGAATCAACTGCAACCCGCCACGTGGCACGCCCTGCTGAAGGCGACGGCCGCCGTGTCGTATGGGCTCGCGACCGGTTGGAGCGCATAGCTGGCGATCCCGGCGAGATGTCCGACTGTTAGCCCGCGGACGGCGGGCGAGCCATGATCGTTGGCCGGAACCCGTATTTGGGCCCGGCACCGCCCGCGCCGGCGCCCGCGCCGGCCAGCGGCATCCCCCCGAG
>PPEA01000152.1 GCA_002967005.1 Mycobacterium talmoniae | reverse complement strand
CCGGATCACCATCGACGAACTCGACCCCGCCGACATCGACGCCCTGGCCGACGCCGTCGCTGACGCCGCGCACGGCACCGGTCGCGCCAGCGTGTGACCGACCCGGTCCCGGCCGATTGGGCGCGGGGACGTATTAGCGCCGTGCAATAATCTCGCGGGTAAGGCGATGACGTTGCAGGAAGCCGGTGCAAATCCGGCGCGGTCCCGCCACTGTCATCGGGGAGCGACCCTCATCAGCCACGGCGTGAGCTGGAAGGCGAGGCGAGCGGTGATCCGAGAGCCAGGATACTGGCGTCATCGCGTCCTGCGACCCGGGGCGGTGTACCCCGAGAGAGCTGACGATCACCCGTGTCACGTGAATCGTGGATGGCCGCCGCACTGTCGGATTCGATCTGGGACGGCTTCCGGTGACCGCACCGATATGGCTGGCCTCGCCGCCGGAGGTGTGGTCGGCGTTGTTGTCCAGCGGCCCCGGCCCGGCGCCGTTGTTGGCAGCGGCGGGGGCGTGGACCTCGCTGAGCACCGAATACGCCGAGACCGCCGACGAGTTGACCGCCCTGCTGGGCTCGGTGCAAGCCGGGGCCTGGGAGGGCCCGACGGCCGAAAGCTATCTGGCCGCGCACGCGCCGTATCTGGCGTGGCTGCTGCAGCAAAGCGCCGAGAGCGCGGCGCGGGCCGCCCAGCATGAGACGGTGGCCTCGGCCTACACCGCCGCGGTGGCGGGGATGCCGACGTTGGCGGAGCTGGGCGCCAACCACGCCACCCACGCGACGTTGGTGGGCACGAACTTCTTTGGCATCAACACGATTCCGATCGCGTTGAACGAGGCCGACTACGTGCGGATGTGGATTCAGGCGGCCACCGTGATGAGCGGCTACGACGGGGTGGCCACCACGACGCTGTCGGCCGCACCGGATAGCACCGCGGCGCCCACGATCATGAAAGCCGACACCACCGAGTCGTCGTCCTCGCAGCCGCCCACGTGGTTTGAAGACCTGCAGAAGTATTTGGAAGGCCTGTTCCCGCAGCCGTCGTATCCCGACACCGGCGACTTCCCGCTGTACCAGGAGCTTTTGGACTTCTTCGACAAGATCGGTTTCACCGACATCACCGACCCGTTCCAGGGCTTCTTCAACTGGCTCAACGGTGCCGGGGCGTCGTGGCTGCCGCCCCCGGGTGTGCCCGGGTCGTGGCTGGGTTGGACCGGCAATCCGCTGAGCTATCTGAACCCCGCGAACATCGCCTACATCCTGTCGGTGCCGCTGGACCCGGGGTCGTTCGCCGCGTTCACCAGCATGGTCATCGTCGACGACATGCTGGCGATCCTGTACACCGCGGTGTTCAATCCGCAAGCGCTGGTCCTGGTCGTGCCGTTGGCCACCGTCGAGATGATCGGGTCCACGATCGGCAACACCGTTCAGCTGCTGCATTACCTGATCCAGCAGACCGTGCTGGTGCCGGTGATCGCGGCGCTGGCGGCCAGCTCGACGCTGCTGGCCCCGGCGGCGCTGCTCGGC
>PPEA01000151.1 GCA_002967005.1 Mycobacterium talmoniae | reverse complement strand
ATCGCGATGGCCGCCTGCCCACCCCGCCGGTCGCGGAGTGGATCAACACCTTGTCGCGCGCGGAGATCCGGGCCAAGTCGTGCAGGCCGTACCACGCGGTGGCGTGCGCGCTGGGCACGGCGGCCGCCCGGTCCTCGGGTAACCCGTCGGGCAGCCGGACCGCCAAGTTCGCGTCACACGTGACAAACGTGCTCCAGGCGCCGGTCGCGCAGATGCCGGCCACCCGGTCACCGACCTGGTGATCGGTGATTCCCGGCCCGACCGCCGTCACCACGCCGGCGAAGTCGGCACCCAGCTGCGGCAGCCGCCCCTCGAAGCTCGGATACCGGCCGTAGGCGACCAGCACGTCGGCGAAGTTGAGGTTGGAGGCGGTGACCGCGACCTCGATCTGGCCCGGTCCCGGCGGCACCCGGGTGAACGCGGTGCATTCCAGGGATTGCAGGTCCCCCGGGGTGCGCACCTGCAGCCGCATCCCGTCACGCTGGTGGTCGACGACGGTGGTGTGCCGCTCGTCGGGACGTAAGGGGCTCAGGTTCAGCCGCGCGACAAACCAGCGGTCGCCCCGCCAGGCGGTCTCGTCCTCGTCCGATCCGGACAGCAGTTGCGCCACCAGTTGCGCGGTGTCAAGGGCGTCATCGCCGTCGATCTGGGTGGCGCGCAGCGCCGGATGCTCGATCCCGATCACCCGCATCAGCCCGCGTAGCCCGGCCTGCTCCAGGTTGGCCACGTCACCGGCCAGCACGGTCTGGGTGTTGCGGGTCAGCACGAACAGCCGCGCCGGCCCGCCAGGGGTTTCCGCGACCTCGCGGGCGATGTGGGTCGCTGGCTCACGGCCAGCTGACCCCGAACCGGGGTCGTGTCCTCGGCGGCGCTGTCGTCCGGTGCGGTCACGACCACCACACCGGTGAACGCGGTCGTGGCAAGTTCACGCCGCAGCCGGTCGGCGGCCGCGGCGTGGTCGGCGCGCTGCGGCCAGACCATCGTGGTGACCTCGGCGTCATTGCGTTTCAACTCGTCGGCCACCGAGGTGGCCACCAGGTCCGCACTGTCGGAGCTGCCGATCACCAGCCAGGGCCCCGCGTCGGCACCGCTGGCCTGGGGCGGCTCCTGCTGCCGCCAGTCCACCGTCAGCAGCCGCTCGTTGAGCACCCGAGCCCGGCGCCAGGTGGCCGAGGCGCCGCTGCCCAGCCGCAGCCCGGTCACGGTCAGCAGGACCGCCCCGGCCGCATCCAAGACCTCGAGGTCGGCGTCGACTTCGGTGGTGCTGATGCTGGTCAGCCTGGCGTAGCAGTAGTGGGCATTGCGGGTGGAGGCCACGGCCCGCAGCCGAGCCACCCCCAGCGGCAACAACAACTCGCCGGAGCTGTCGCCGCTCAGCTCGGGATGCGCCGCGACGGCCTGAAAGCAGGCGTCCAACAGCCCGGGGTGAACCGTGTAGGCGCGTTGCTGGGACCGGATGGAGCCGGGCAGGGCGACCTCGGCCAGCACGGTGTCCGCGGCAGCGTCGGCGGTGTGGGCGGCGACCAGCCCACCGAACGCCGGGCCGTACTGAATCCCGCGCTGGTCGAAGAACCCACGCATCTCGGCGCCGTCGACCCGATGGGGGTGGGCGGCAAGCAGTTCCGCGATGTCATAGGGCGGTGGCGGGCCGTCGTCGTCGACCGGGTGCAGCACCGCGGCGGCGCGCCGGGTCACGACGCTGTCCTGATGGGTCTCGACGGCGAAGTCGACGACGCCCGTAGCCGTCACCGCGGCGGTGGCCGAAACCGGCGTTCGGTCCTCCAGCAAGAGCATCTGGTCAAAGGTGATGTCCCGCACCTCGCTGGTTCACCGAACACGGTGCGCGCCGCTGTCAGCGCCATCTCGCAGTAGGCCGCCGCGGGCAGCGCGGCCACCTGGTGCACCTGGTGGTCGGCCAGCCACGGCTGCGCGGTCGTGCCGACATCGGTTTGCCACACGTGCCGTTCCGGCTCCTCCGGCAGGTGCACATGAGCACCGAGCAGCGGATGCACGGCGACGACGGCGCCGCCGTGCGCGTGCTCGGGATCCTCCGGGATCAGCATCAGCGGGACATGGGTCCACGTCGGCAGCGGCGCGTCCACCAGCCGCCCGGCGGGATACAGCGCGGCGAACTCCACCGCCGCCCCGGCGCTGTGCACGTCG
>PPEA01000150.1 GCA_002967005.1 Mycobacterium talmoniae | reverse complement strand
GCAGCTCCACCCCGCGCCGCATGCTGGCCAGTGCGGCCAGCCGGAGGTCGAGCGCCTGGGCCGTCTGGTCGACGGCGTGGGTCAGCAGCGGGTGCGGCGCCAGCTCCCCGAACACATGGTGGCCGTCTTCCATCGCCGCCTGCACGGCCGCCGAAAACCGCACCGTGTGGCGCAGGTTGTCGACCCAGTAGTAGGCGTCGAAGTCCGCCGGGTCGCGCGGGTCGTACAGGGTGGCCGAGTAGTACGGCACCGTCGGCTCCGTCGGCGCGAGATCGGCCAGCGCGTCGGTGAGCTCGTCGAGAATCGGGTCGACCTGCGGCGAGTGGGACGCGACATCCACGGCGACCTCGCGCGCCATCAGCCCGCGCTGCTCCCACTCCGCGACCAAAGCGCGGATCGACTCCGTCGCACCGCCGACGACCGTCGACTGCGGCGACGCGACGACCGAGAGCACGACGTCGGTCACGCCGCGGGCAGCCAGTTCCGAAAGAACCTGCTGCGCAGGCAGTTCCACCGATGCCATGGCGCCGGATCCGGCGATGCCGGCCATCAGCCGGGAGCGGCGGCAGATCACCGCCACCCCGTCGGCCAGCGTCAGCGCCTCGGCGACGACCGCCGCGGCGACCTCGCCCATCGAATGCCCGATGACCGCTCCCGGCGTGACGCCGTAGGACTTCAGCGTTGCCGCCAACGCGACCTGCATGGCGAACACCGTGGGCTGCACCCGATCGATCCCGGTGACGGTTTCGGGTGCCGACATCGCCGCGGTGACCGAGAAACCGGACTCCGCGGCGATCAGCGGCTCCAGCGCGGCCACGGTCGCGGCGAACACCGGTTCGCCGGCCAGCAGCTGTGCTCCCATCCCGGCCCACTGCGAGCCCTGACCGGAAAACACCCAGACCGGGCCCCGGTCACCGTGGGCCACCGCGTCCTGATAGGGGGTGTCACCGTCCGCGACCTCGCGCAGCGCCGCGACCAGCTGCGGGGCGTCGCCGGCGAGCACCACGGTGCGGACCGGGCGGTGCGCCCGCCGACGCGCCAGCGTGTAGGCCAGGTCTTCGATCACCAGCTCGTCGGCGCGGCTGTCCACCCAGTCGGCCAACCGGCGCGCGGTGCGGCGCAGCTCGTCGGCGGAGGTGGAGGACAGCGGGAACAGCAGCGACTCGGCGGCCCGGGTGGGGCCCGGCCGCTCTTGTTCGACGGTGGGCGCCTGCTCCAGGATGGCGTGCACGTTGGTGCCGGATAGGCCGTAGGACGATACCGCCGCTCGCCGCGGCCCGGCGACGTCCCCGGGCCAGTCGGTGGTGGCCTGCGGCACAAACAGTTTGGTGCTGATGCGCGCCATCTCGTCGGGCATCCGGATGAAATGCAGGTTCCGCGGCACCGCGGCATGTTGCAGCGCGAGAACCGTTTTGATCAGTCCCACCACGCCGGACGCCGACTGCGCGTGGCCAAAGTTGGTCTTCGCCGATCCCAGCGCGCAGGGATGGTCGATTCCATAGACTTCCGCCAGGCTCGCGTACTCGATGGGGTCGCCCACCGGGGTGCCGGTGCCGTGGGCCTCCACCATGCCGACGGTGGTCGGGTCGACGGCGGCGGCGTCGAGCGCCGCCCGATACACCGCGACCTGGGCGTCCCGGGATGGTGTCGCGATGTTCACGGTGTGGCCGTCCTGGTTGGCGGCGCTACCGCGGACCACCGCCAAGACCCGGTCCCCGTCCCGCTGCGCGTCGTCCAAGCGTTTGAGCAGCAGCATGACCGAGCTTCGCCGGGCACGAAGCCGTCGGCGGCGACGTCGAAGGCGTGGCAGCGGCCGGTGCCCGAGAGCATGCCCTGCGCCGACCCGGAGGACATTTTGCGGGGTTCCAGCATGATCGAGGCACCGCCGACCAGCGCGAGGTCGCTTTCCCCGTCATGCAGGCTGCGGCAGCCCATGTGCACGGCCAGCAGGCTCGACGAGCAGGCCGAGTCGGCGGTGTAGGCCGGACCGTGCAGTCCCAGCGCGTAGGCGATCCGCCCCGAGGCCAGGCTGAAGTTGTTGCCGGTGAACCCGTAGGGGCCTTCGATGGCGTGCGCATCGGCAGCCACCAGTTGGTAGTCGCCGTGGGTCAATCCGATGAACACCCCGGTCCGCGATCCGGCCAGCCGCGCCGGCTCGATACCGGCGTGCTCGACCGCCTCCCACGCGGTTTCCAGCAACAGACGGTGCTGCGGGTCGGTTGCGATCGCTTCGCGCTCGCTGATGCCGAAGAACGCGGGATCGAAGCCGGCGATATCGTCGAGGAACGCGCCCCAGCGCGACACCGACCGGCCCGGCACGCCGGGCTCCGGATCGTAATACTCGTCGGCGTCCCAGCGCTCAATTGGAATCTCGGTGACGAAATCGTCGCCGCGGTCCAGCGCTTCCCACAGCTGCTCGGGGGAGTCGATCCCGCCCGGGAGGCGGCACGCCATACCGATGACCGCAACGGGAGCAGCATGCGGTTTGCCCAAGACCAAATCTCCTCATCCCTTGCTCGGCAGTAAGCGAGCATGAGTCCACTTACGGCGCAGGGAAAGGGTGTCCCCGCATAGCGGCCGATGCTAGCACCGCAGTCCAACAAATTGGACCTTTGCTCCGGAACTACGGATGAAGCCACGGGAATGCAGTCATGAGCAGGGCAGACCGAGGTTCATAGCGAACCCATTGGATCAATGGGCCAAATATTCGGATATTGTTACATGCATGTATCCCGATGACACCGGCAAAGACCTCGCCGTGGTGCTGTCATATCTGGCTGGCCGGACACTCAGCAGAGAAGAGATCTGGACGGCGATGAACCTGCGCCGCTCCACCTACTACGACCAGTTGGATAAGGGAACGCTGATCACAGCGGATAATCTGCGCAAGGCCGCGACCAACCTGGGCATCAACCGCGCCGAGCTGTTGACTCGGTACCGGCTGCTCGACCCGGAAGAAATCACCGCGCTGGCCGAGGAGATCGAGGGACTGCGCTCGGCGCCGGCCGGATCGGCGACCACCGACGTCATCGTCGGCGCACCGCGGCGCAAGAAGTTGTCCGAGATGCGGCCCCGCACCGATGCGCCGCCCGTGTAACGTGACACAAGTCACCGCTCGTGTAAGGTGACACAAGTCATGGGGGGCTGAGCACTTAAGGGCAGGCTTCGTCTATGGCAGTTACCGCGCTGATCGGGTTCACCATCGCGGCCATTGCATGGAGTCTGTGGATCCGGCGGGTGACCTGGCGGTCCCGGTGGGAGGTCGCCGCCACCGTCAACGTCGCCCTACAGGGGTGCGCGGTGGTGCTGGCGTCGCCGATTGCCTCCGAGACGATCGGTACCTTCCTGCACCGGCTGACCGGCCGCTGGAATCTGGAGGACTTCCTCGCCCACGACTGCTTCATCGTCGCGGCCACCGCGATCATCTACCACGCGCTGGGCCGGCTCGCCGACGACGACACCATGCAGGAGTCATTTCGCCAGTTTGTGGAGCGCCCCGCCACGATATGCATCCCGGTGCTGCTGATCACCTTCTCGTTGAGCAACGCCGCCCAGACCTATCGGCCCGATTTCTTCCAGCTGACCACCGACGGGTGGCTCAGCCTCTATTGGGTGCTGCTGGCCGCCATGCTGATCTACCTGCTCGGCTACGCGTCGCGGGCGCTGCTGATCCTGCGCAAAGACCCCCGGTCGCGGCGCGTCGCCAACATCTACGTTCTCGGCGCGACCAGCGCGATCCTGGCCTGTGTGGTCCGCGCCGTCACCGCCGTCGACAAGCAGATCCAGGCCGTGGAGGGCGGGCGGCTGGTCTGGCTGTTCGCCTGTATCGCCGGCTCGATCTGCGCGGTGGCGTCGGCGCAGGCGTGGCGACAGAAGATGCGGTGGTTCCAGCGGCCCCGGGTGCAGCTGTAAACGGTTGACCCGCCACACGCGTCTTTCGGTGTAAGCACCCCGCCGATTATCCTGCTAGCCTGGCTAACGACCAGCGACTCGGCTCGATGTCGTCGATGTCTGGGTTCGACGGCCCACTAGTTGGAAGGTGTCCAAGCATGGTGACAATCTCATTGACCAGGCTGGCCGTCGCGGTTGGCGGCTTGGCAGTGTCCTTGACCGCCGGCGCCGGGATCGCATCGGCGGACCCCGATCTGGGTCCGATCATCAACACGACCTGCAACTACTCGCAGGTGGTGTCCGCCATCAACGCCCAAGACCCGAACGCGGCCGCGCAACTCAACGCGTCACCGATGGCCCAGGGCTATCTGCGCCGGTTCCTCGCCTCGCCGCCCGACCAGCGGCAACGGATGGCCCAGCAGGTGCAGGCCATGCCCGAGGCGCAGCAGTACTTCGGGCTTGTCCAGCAGGTCGCCGGCTCCTGTAACAACTACTGAGCGGACCGGGCGGGCCCTAGCCGGCGGCTTCGCCCGGTTCCGGGTACGGCGCCCCGAAGTCGGCCACCGGCGTGAACCCGTGTTTGCGGGCGTCGGCGGCGCCCCGGCGTAACAGCGCGCCGGTTGCGACGAACCCGGCATGGTCGGCCAACACGAACGGCGTGAGCAGCCGGTTGTGCACGAAGCCGAACGCCAGCCCGGTGGCCGGATCCGCCCAGCCCAGCGAGCCGCCCAGCCCGACGTGGCCGAAGCCGGGCAGCACCCCGGGCACCGGCACCGCGTGGTAGCCCAGATGGAACGCCAGCGGCATGACCATATTGCGGTCCAGCCGCAGGCTGCGCCGACCGGTCAGCCCGGCCACCAGTTCCGGGGACAGGAACTGGATGCCGTCGATGGCGCCGCCGTTGGCGATCGCGCCGTACATCCGGGCCAGCCCCCGGGCGGTCGCTACCCCGTTGGCCGCCGGGATTTCGGCGTCCAACAGCGGAATGTCGCCTTGCACCACGGCTCTCATCCCGGGGAAGTACGTGGCGCCGAAGATGCCGGACAGCGGCAGCGCGGCGATCCGCGGTGCCAGCGAGTTGAACACCGGGTTGGCCAGGGTGCCCTGCGGCGTGATGATCTGCGCCACCCGGGTGGGCGCGTCGGCCGGGGGCCGGCCCAAATGCCGGCCGTCGGTGCCCAACGGGGCCGCG
>PPEA01000015.1 GCA_002967005.1 Mycobacterium talmoniae | reverse complement strand
TTTGAGGCATCGACGCGCTGCTGCCTTGGTTTTCCCGGCGTCGCGTAGTCGTTGGTAGTAGGTGTGGCCCTCACTGGCTTGCATGCGGATCTGGGTGAGGGCGATGCGGTGGATTGCGGCGTTGAGTTGGCGGTTACCGGAGCGGCTTAACCGCATCTGGCCTTCGCTGGCACCCGACCAGGCCGGGATGGGGGCCACTCCGGCGTGGCGGGCGAACGCATCCCCGCTTTTGAACCTCGCGATGCTGGCGGTCTCGCCGACGATCTTGGCCGCGGTCAGCTGTGCGCAACCATCGATGTCGAGCAGTGCGGGGGCGACCTGCTCGGCTCGTTGGCTTAGGCGCTTTTCCAAGGCGGTGATCTCGGTGGTGAGCCGGACGATATCGGCCAGCTCGGCGCGCGCTATTTCGGCCACCAAACCCGGCTGAGTGTCCAACCAGGCCGCCAGCGCCTGCTGGTGCTTAGCGGCTTTGAGGCCACGCGGTGCAGGTCCGCGTTCGGGGTCGAGTTCGTGCACATGCCAGCGCAGCCGGTTGATCGCCGACGTGCGTTGGGCGACCAGCACGTCGCGGCGGTCGGTGAGCAGCTTGAGCTCCCGCGAGGTCTCATCGTGAGTCGCCACCGGCAGATCGGGCTCACGCAGCACCGCTCGCGCTACCGACTCCGCGTCGATCGGATCAGACTTGCCCCGGGTCCGCGCGGACTTGCGCACCGCGGCCATCAGCTTGGTGGGCACCCGCACCACCTTTTGGTCAGCGGCCAACAGGTCGCGCTCCAACCGTGCGGACATGTTGCGGCAGTCCTCGATGCCCCAGTTCAGCTCGGTGCCGAACTGCTCGCGGGCCCACATGATGGCCGAAACATGGCCGTCCGTGGTGGCCTTGACGGTCTTCTCGCCGAGCCGCCGGCCCACCTCATCGACGGCGACAAAGGTGTGTTTGCGCTTGTGCACATCGGCGCCAACAACAATCATGGTCAGTGCCTCCTTCACTTTCTGGACGAGGTGTTGAGGTTGGGCCGGGCCGGCGGACACATCTCAGTCGGGGCGAAGCCACGCTCCTATCAAGTCACGCCGGCCGGTCCATCTCACCTGGTGCCGGCACTACTGCTCAACGCCAACCCCGAGGGCGGCAGACGCAAAATGAGCCAGACACCAGGTAAGACAGAACCAACCACCGCGCCACGGCACCTGTCACGCAGACACACCGCAACCCGGCACACTCACACTGACACTGAGAC
>PPEA01000149.1 GCA_002967005.1 Mycobacterium talmoniae | reverse complement strand
CGCGGCCGTCACCGCCACCGCGGTGCTGCTGGCCCCTGCGGTCACGCCGCCCACCGTCCAGCTCGCCCATCCGGCGGCGACACTGTCCGCGGCGGTGCAGGACCTGGGGATGGATCTGCTGGACCCGGTGGTGGGCCTCGCGCAACAATTCGATCCCGGCGTCGTCGCCGACGCCGCGATAACCGCCCCGGCCTCGATTGCCACGTCGATCGGTGACGCCATCGAAAATCTCTATCTCACCGTCGAACCGTGGGTGCGCTACGGCGTCACCGTTGCCCAGTGGGCGGTGGGCTGGGTGCCCTTCGTCGGGCTCTTGGCGCCGCAGCTCACCATCTTCTACGACCTGGGCGAGTCGGTGGTGCAGAGCGGGCTGTTCAACACGATCGATGTGCTGGACGGCAGCGTCGGCTTCTTCCAGGGGCTGAGCAACTTCGGCGCCGACACGGCGGCGGCGTTCAACACCTTCATCACCGATCAAATCAACTGGGTGCTGCACTTCTTGCCGCCGTTCCCGCCGCTCGCGCTCAGCACCGACGGACTGCTGGACGCCGCGAGCAGCTTCACCGACGCCACCGCCGCGACCGACGTCCTCAGCAGCCTGTTCGACGCCGGCGCACTGGGTGATTTGGGCGGATTGTTCGACTTCAGCCCGCTCTCGGAGCTGGGCTCGGACCTCGGTGGCCTGCTGCTGGGCCTCATCCCCTGAGCGGTCTGCGGTAGCGGCGCCACCACAACAACGCGGCCGGCGGCGCGGCGCCCACCACGATCATTAACAGCGCCCCGTAGGCCATCACCCCGCGCCCGGCGAAGATGAAGTCGTCGCCGGGGCCGCCAAACGTCATCGCGGCCACGGTCAGCAGCCAGGTCCACAACGGCACCGCGGCCAGCCGCAGCGATTTCGTCCAGTGGGTGGCGGCCCACACCAGGACCGCGTTGACCACCCCGCTGACCACGGCACTGATCGGAAACGGGAACCGCCCGATATAACTGGGCAGCAGCAGCGCCGCGGTCACCGCGGAGAGCACGCCGTCGACCCCCAGCAGCGTCAGCACGACGAACCGGAACCCCCGATCGGTGGCGCCGGTGTCGTCAGCCGACCCGGCGCGTGGTTCGGCAACGGTCAAGTCGGCATGCTGTCCAGCTGCGCAACCAACGAACCCACCACCCACTGATAGCTGTCCATCCAGTACTGCCAGTGCTCCAAGTTGGGGTCCAGGTCGGGATCCATGCCAATACCTTCCGTGGGCTGCCTGCGTCCGGGAGCCTACCGCGTGCGGTCTGCCATGTCGTCGGCTCGGGTGGGTAAATCCGGGCTACGACGCCCCTAGATCGAGGCCGGCCAGCAGATCGGTCTCCCAGCCGCGCGCGTCGCGCTCCCCCGCCACCCCGGCGGCCAACACGTAGTGCTCACTGGCCAGGATCGGCAGCGCCACCTTGTTGGACAGGGCAAATGCCCGGCCGGTGGGCCCGACACTGACCTGGGTGGCGTGCGCCGACATCGCCGCCACCTTGGCCGGCAGCACCTCCGCGCCCTCGATGACGGCGTCGATCCGGTCGTCGGGGTACCCGAAATCCAGTTCGCCGTCCGGTGTGTGGACCCATTCGGGCAGCAGATCGGCGGGGCGCAGCCCCTGCAGCCCGGCCTCGATCGCGCCCGCCGACATCACCGTCCAGTAGAACTTCGGCACCGACCACGGCTCACCCGCACCGGCGCGTCGGCCGCGGCGGCGACGGCGGCGGTGGTGACCCGGTGGTCGTGCACGTGGTCGGGGAGTGGCCGTACCCGCCGCGGGGGTCGTAGGTGACAACGACGTGGGGACGCAGCGCGCGGATGATCGCCAC
>PPEA01000148.1 GCA_002967005.1 Mycobacterium talmoniae | reverse complement strand
GCGGGAGCAACCGGCGCGCTGCTGTTCTTCGGGCTGCGGATCGCCGGGACCGACCAAATCACCAGCTCATTCGTGGCCGCCGCCGCGATCGGTCTGGGCGGGGCGATCGGTGCGCATCGGGTGCGGGTTCCACTGCTGGTGATCGCGATGGCCGGCATCGTGCCGCTGGTCCCGGGGATGACCCTGTACCGCGGGTTCGTCCACCTGGTCAACGGGCAGGCTGCTGCCGAGGGCAACTGGCTCATGCTGGCTGCCGGGACGGCGCTGGCGCTCGGCGCGGGCGTAGTGCTCGGGCCGCTGCTGGCGCCCTCGGTCCGACGGGAACTCGCCCGCTACCGTCGTCGGCCTCGAGGCGGTTCCCGGCGCCACCTACTCGGTCAGCACCGCATGCCGCAGCTCGCCGGAATCCGGCCGCGGCGGTCAACGACTAGTGCTGGCCGCACATTTCGCCCCCGCCGGCGACATCCGCGGATAGCAGCGGAACCGACCACCGACCCCCTACGATGAAAAGGCATGACTGAAAAGCCATTGATTAAAAGCGTTCCCTTCACCCACGACCCGTGGGTCGCGGCGTCGACTCGCTACGACCACATGCCTTACCGCCGTGTCGGTGAGTCCGGCCTGCTGCTGCCTGCGCTGTCCCTCGGCCTCTGGTACAACTTCGGTGACAACCGCCCGTTCGACACCCAGCGTGAAGTGCTGCGCTACGCGTTCGACCGCGGCATCACGCATTTCGATCTCGCCAACAACTACGGCCCGCCGTACGGCGCCGCCGAGGAGAACTTCGGCCGGATGCTGCGGCATGATTTCAAGCCGTATCGCCACGAGCTGCTGATCTCGAGCAAGGCCGGCTGGGACATGTGGCCTGGCCCCTACGGTCAGCTCGGCGGCCGCACCTACCTGCTGTCCAGCCTCGATGAGTCACTCAGCCGGCTGGGGCTCGACTATCTCGACATCTTCTACTCGCACCGGGTCGACCCGCGCACGCCGCTCGCGGAAACGATCGGAGCCCTCGATACCGCGGTGCGGGCCGGCAAGGCGCGCTACGTCGGTATCTCGTCGTACTCGGCAGCCAACACCGCGGAAGCCGCCGCGATCGCCAAACAGCTCGGCACACCGCTGGTGATCCACCAGCCGTCCTATTCGATGTTGAACCGCTGGGTCGAGGGCGGCTTGACCGATGCGTTGACCACCGCCGGGATGGGCGCGATCACGTTCGTGGCGCTGGCCCAGGGCCTGCTCACCGACCGCTATGTCGACACGCCGACCGACGAGATCGTCCGGGCCACCGACCGACCCACCTTCGATCACAACCTGGTGACCGACACGGTGCGGGAACGCTTGCAGGGCTTGCAGCGAATCGCCAAGAAGCGGGGCCAGACCCTGGCGCAGCTTGCGCTGGCCTGGGTCTTGCGCGACCCGACCGTGGCGTCGACCCTGGTCGGCGCATCGAGCGTGGCGCAACTGGAAGAGAACCTCGGCGCGCTCGACAACCTCGAGTTCACCTCGGAGGAACTAGCCGAGATCGATCAGTACGCAACCGAATCCGGCGTCGACGACCTCTGGCGCTCCAGCTCCGATCTGTAGGCCGCCGGTAACCGCTTGCCGTGCAAGCGAACTTCAGACCGGCTCGGTGGCCAGAGCGCCGGCGGTGTGGAGCACCGCGCCCAACTGGTCGACGATGGCCGGTGCGGCCGCCACGGTCGACGCCGATTGGTGAGTATGGGCGTCGCCGCAGGCGTCGGTGACGTGTGCGCCGGCTTCACGGGCGATCAGCGTTCCCGCCGCGGTGTCCCAGGGCTTGTTGGACATCATCACGCACGCGTCCAGCGCTCCTTCGGCGACGAACGCGAGGTCAAGCGTTGCCGCCCCGACCATGCGGATCCGTTCGACGCGGGGCACCAGCTCGGTGGTGATCGCGAGCCGCTGCACGTTCAGCGCGGCCGCGTCAGCACCGACGGCGTAATCGCCCAACGACACGATGGCCTCACTGAGGTTGGCGGTACCGCTGGTGGTGATCGGTTGGCCGTTGAGGAACGCGCCGCCGCCTTCGACGGCGTGGTAGGTGCGACCGAGCAACGGCGCATTGGTCACCGCGACCACGGTGCGGCCGCGGTGCAGCAGCGCCAGGGACACCGCGCACAACGGCAATCCGTGGACGAAGTTCGATGTTCCGTCGATAGGGTCGAGAACCCAAAGCCATTCTGTCGTCGCGATGTCGGGCTGGTGTTCGGATTCCTCGGCCAGCAATGGAATATCGGGTGTGGCCCGTGCGAGGTGCTCGGCGATATCGCGCTGAATCGCAAGGTCGATGTCGGTAACGGTGTCTCGGTCACCCTTGTGGCGCACCGTACCGGGCTGCGACGTCGCAAGGGTTTCTGCCCCTATTTGCGTTGCTTGCCAGGCTATTTCGAGGTGTCCTTGATTCGCTTTCATGGGACAGGCTGGCCTCACTTCCAGTAGCACCCCAACACGTTGGGCAAACGCGCAAGAGCGGTTCGGGTGTGCATTCCTGCCCCTCGAGCATAGGGGGTTACAGATTCAACGCCACCGCTACCCCCGGTGAACGCGCGGGTGGTTCCTTTGCTCTACAGCGTAATTCGGCGGTGATGTATCTCACTTAGGCCGGCCTTAACTCGCACCACCGACGCTCGTTGCGACACGCGGTGTAGCGCACGTCACACAATTGCCCACACACTGCCTGGCCGGCGTCTGTGCTGGAAGCGCGTAAGTCTCACTAATCCAACAGTTTTGCTACGCGACGTTGAAGCCCCGTTTCCCTGACCGCCGGTTGCCGTGTGGGCTACAGTTGCGTCGATCGACGTCGGTGGACCGCACGCGATGCTCAAGGTTCGACGTGTTTCGAGTTTGGCGTTCGCGTGGTTATGGGCAGTGGTGCCCTCCTCTATTGCCGCCGCTCGATCTGAATCCAACAATCCAGCAAGCAACTTTGCAGGCAGGTGATAGCGGAAATGACTGTGATTGATGAGCGAACTACTACCCCTGGCGTGATCCCGACGGTCGCGCTCAATGACTCAGCACAGATGCCGGTCCTCGGCTTGGGTGTTGCCAAACTGTCCGACGCTGAAACGGAAAGCTCGGTGATCACCGCGCTCGAACTCGGCTGCCGGCTGATCGATACCGCCGCCGCCTACGGAAATGAAGAGGCCGTCGGCCGCGCCATCGCTGCGTCGGGGATTCCCCGTGAGGAGCTCTTCGTCACCACCAAGCTCGGTACCTCCAAGCAGGGCTTTGACAGCGCCCAGGAGTCGTGCAAGGCGAGCCTGGACCGGCTCGGACTGGACTACCTCGACCTGTACTTGATCCACTGGCCGGCTCCGACGCTGGGCAAGTACGTGGAAAGCTTCGAGGGCATGATCAAGGCACGGGAGGAGGGCCACGTCCGCTCGATTGGCGTCTCGAACTTCACCGAAGACCACTTGGCGACGGTGATCGAGGAAACGTCGGAGGTGCCGGCGGTGAACCAGATTGAGCTGCACCCGCGGCTCAACCAGGCCGAGCTGCGTCAGGCGCACGCCGAGCACGATGTGGTTACCCAGGCCTACAGCCCGCTGGGGGTGGGTCGATTGATCGACGAACCGACCGTCACGTCGATCGCCGCCGAGTACGGCCGCACGCCTGCGCAGGTGTTGGTCCGCTGGAACCTGCAGTTGGACAACGTCGTTGTCTCGCGGTCCTCGAAGCCCGAGCGTGTCGCCGAGAACCTCGACGTGTTCGACTTCACCCTGGAGCCCGAACACATGCAGGCCATCGATGCGCTGCACGACGGCACCCGGGTGCTGCACGATCCGCTGGTGTTCACTGGGACGTAGCCACTTCGGTGGGGGGACCGAACCAGCTGGTCAACGCGTCAGCGAGGCCATGCTGTGCTCGGTCCCCCACCCAGGCAACGTGCCCGTCGGGCCGGATCAGCACGGCGCGGGGCGCGGTGACGACACCGAGGACCGGAAGTTCCCAGTCGCCACCATATTTCGCCTCGACCAGCCGAACGCGATCGAGCCAGGGCGTGATATCCAAGGCGCCGGGCTCACCGAGGTTGAGCAGCACCGGCCGCGCCTTGTGCAACAGGTCGTAGACCCGCGTCGGGCCGTGCGCGGTGACCAAGTCCAGATCGGGCATCCGGCGTCCCAGTAACGGGTGGCCCTCGCCGAGGTCGTAACGAATGTCCAGACCGGACATCATGGCGGCGAACCGGTTTCGGGGCTCCGCCATGCTGACGAGCTCAGCAACCGTCTCCCTCAAGGCCTGGATGCGATCGTCTGATCGGCGAAGCGCGACTTGGGCCATCGTATTGCGCAGCACCCGCGCAGCGACCGGGTGTCGCTCGGCATGGTAGGTGTCGAGGAGACTTGCGGGCGAGGTCGCCTTGACCACTTGGGCCAGCTTCCATCCCAGGTTGACCGCGTCCTGTACACCGGTGTTGAGTCCCTGCCCGCCCACCGGGTAATGGACGTGGGCGGCATCGCCAGCCAGCAGGACGCGCCCGTCGCGGTAGGCCGCGACTTGGCGAGTCATATCGGTGAACCTGGAAATCGATGTGGGACTGTGGATCCCATAGTCGGTCCCATACACGGCGATGACCGCCTCGCGGAGGTCGCACAGCGTGGGTTCGCCGGTGGCGCCGAGGTGTTGCTCGGTCACCATGACCCGAACCGGCCCGCCGTTCTCCAGCCTGCCGAAGGAATGGACGCCGAGCGAGTCGCGGCGGATGCCCCATTCCGGTTCCTCGGTGGTCTCGACCTCGGCGATCAAGCTGCTGGTTGTCGGGTCCCAGCCGGGGAACTCGATGCCGGCCGCTTTGCGGACCACACTGCGTCCTCCGTCGCATCCCACGAGATACTCCGCTCGCAGCGATTCGCCGTCGGACAGCGCGACGTCGACACCGGTGTCGTCTTGAGCGATACCGGTGGCCGCACGCCGGCGATAGATCGTCACCGCCAACTCGGCGACCCAATCGGCCAGAATGCGCTCAATGTGTTGCTGCACCAACGCCAGACCGTAGGGGTGCCGGGTGGGGAAATCACTGATATCAAAGCGAACCCCGGCGAATCCCGCGACCTGCGCCGTATACCCCTGCGCGAGGAACCGCCCGGCGATACCTCGCTGATCCAGAACCTCGATGGTGCCGGCGTGCAAACCAAGCGCACGCGCGCCAAGCAGATCCTGGTTGACGCGCCGCTCGACGAGGGCAACGTCGACTCCGGCCAATGCCAATTCACCGGCCAACATCAGCCCGGTCGGGCCCGCACCGACCACCACCACCGCATGGTCGGCGATCGATTCGACATTCCCCACTTTGCGCCCCCACTACCCCGAGTTTTGGTTTCGGCCAGCCATTTTGCGGGGTCACCGGGGCCTTGCCGCAAGCCCCCCTCTCCGCTATAAGTTGAAAGTGAGGCAATAAATATCCGCATCACTCCCCCACTTCGCGGGAACTCCGCATCGGGATCGCCCACTCCACAGACAAACACCTGCGGTGATGGTTGAGTCGCAGTATGCGGTCCACTGACGTTGGCGTTATCGGCGCCGGGATTGTCGGTTTGGCCACCGCCTATGCCCTGGTCGAGCGTGGGGTCTCGGTGACCATCTACGAGCGCGGCGTGCCCGGGCAGGGTCAGTCCGGTGGCGAGTCACGCATCTTTCGGCATGCCCACGACGATCCCCGCTTGGTCGCCGTCGCCACGCGCAGCCGGTCGATCTGGGATGAGTGGTCCGAGCGGTTCGCGGTGGAATTGGTCTCCGATGACGGTGTGGTGGCGCTCGGGCCGACCGCCGAGCAACGCCTTGGGGTGCTGCAATCCGTCGGCGGTATCCCCGCCCGGCGTATCGGCGCCTCCGAGTTGCGCGACCGGTTGCCGATTCTCGCCGACTTCGATGGCGTCGCGGTGCTGGACGAACGTGGTGGCGCGATCCGCACCACCACCGTGGTCTCGGTGCTCACCGGTGCGCTTGGCGACGCGCTGGTCGCCGACGAGGTGCTGCTGGTGCGTGCCACACCCGCCGGCACGGTCGAGGTTCGCGCCGGCGGCCTTACCGCCGAGCACGCCCGGGTGGTGGTCTGCGCGGGGCGGGCACCGCGGCGCTGGCACGCGGGGTGGGCCTGGCCCTACCGATCCGCCACGGCGCCATGTCCGCCTGACCTATGCCGTTCGCGGCGCGCAGCCACCGACGCTGGCGTGCCTGCAGGACGGCAGCGGCGCATTCGGTGAGACCGGCGTCTACGCGGCGGCCGTGCCGGGCAATGGCCGCTACGCCGTCGGGCTCAGCGACTACGTCGATAGCCCGCACGGCGGCGTGCTGGACCCCGCGGGCCTGGCCGCGTTCGCCGAGCGGGCCAGCGGCTACGTCCAGCGGGCCCTGCCCGGGCTGGACCCGCAGCCCGTCGACGTCCGGCATTGCTGGGTGACCGAACTGCCGTGGGGCTCGGACGGCGTGGGGGTGTGGACCGCCGACAACGTCATGTTTGTGGCCGGACACAACCTGTTCAAACATGCGCCGGCGCTGGGTCGCGCGTTGGCGACGGCGGCCGCCGGTGAGCCCCTGAGCGCGGAGCTTCGGCCCGACGCGCAGCTGGGCGGTGCGACCGCGCAGCGATGACCTACCGCGTCGCCTCGACGAAGTAGCCGCGCGGCGCGGCGGGGGCGTCGGTCGGCGCCGCCGGGGCATACCACCGGTTCCAGCGATTGCCGGGTTCGGCGACGTCGGTCACGACCGCCGACCAGCCCAGGTGTTCGACCAACTCGCCCGGCGCGTCGGTGCCGAACAGCCACGGCGAGCCTTGCTGGGCCATCGACCGGCGCAACGACGCCATGAACGGCGCCTCGAGCAGCGTCTTGCCCACCACGTCGTACAGCAGCACCGAGGTGGGTGCCGATAACGCGTCGATGCGATCGAACAGCGTGTGCACGGCGGCTTCGTCGAGGTACTGGAGCAGCCCCTCGACCAACCAGACCGCCGGCTGCCGCGCGTCGAAGCCCGCCGCCCCTAGGGCGCCCGGCCAGTCGTCGGCCAGGTCGATGCCGATCGGCACGCGGACACAGCGCGGTTGATCGTCGGCCAGTAGCCGCGCCTTGGCGGCCACCACTGCCGGCTGGTCCAGTTCGTAGACGGTGGTCTGCTCCGGCCATGGCAGCCGATACGCCCGCGCATCCATCCCGGCCGCCACGATGACGACCTGCCGGATCGTACGCGACGCCCGCAGCAAGGCCTCATCCCAGAACCGGGTGCGGACCACGATTTGCAGTGTGGATCGTTCACCGGTTTCGGCGATGGCCGCGGCAAGCATCCGGCGGCCCGGCTCCCCCGCCAGTTTGGCGGCGAACGGATCGCTGAACAGCCGGTCGTCGCGGGCCGATTCCCGCGCCCGGATCGCCGCGACCAGGATTCCGGTGCCGGCCACCGCGTCTGGTGTCGTGTCCATTCCGCCATGATGCGGGACCAGGCCCACGGCTGGCTTGGATATTTTTGCCGCCGCTTACCGCGTTGCGTCGGCCGCAAGTCCGACGCAGGAATCCTTGACGTGCTCCCCGCCGTGAATGGCGGGGATTCCCGTGCGGCTATGCCGCTGTTGGGGGCGCTTCCTGCTTCATCGCCCTGTGCCTCCCGAGTGGTGGGAGGACTTAGCGGGGCTCCACAGGCGTTTCGTCTCTCCGCCCGCCCGGCGGCGAGAATGACTTTGGCGGCGTTGTGGTCGCGGTCGTGGACGGCCCGGCACGCCGGGCACGTCCACTGCCGGATTTGCAGCGGCAGTTCGTCGAGCCGATTCCCGCATGCTGAGCATGTTTTGCTCGACGCCAACCACCGCGACACCGTGTGCATGGTGCGCCCGTAGCGGTTGGCTTTCTCGCCGATGATCCGCACGAACTGGCCCCACCCCGCATCTGAAATCGCCCGAGCGAGGCGACGGTTTTTGACCATGCCCACAATGTTGAGGTCTTCGACGTGGATTACTTGGTTCTCGCGCACCAACGTCAAAGCCTGCTTGTGGTGGTAGTCCCGCCGGGCTCGGGCGACCTTGCCGCGCGCAATGGCGACCTTGCGCCGCGTTTTGTTCCTGTTGTTCGATCCTTTCTGCCGGCGGGACTTCTCCCGCTCCAACCGTGCGAGTTTTCGCTGTTTGCGGCCCAAGTGCTTCGGGTTCGCAACGTCGGCTCGTTGCTCGTCGGTGGTGGCGATTGTCGCCAGGCGGGTAATCCCCACATCCACCCCAGCCTCCCGGCCGATTGCCGGCAGCGGCATGGCGGGCACTTCGACGACGAAGCTCGCGTAGTGGTGGCCGTCGGGTTCGCGGATGATCGTGACCGACGATGGTGTGCTGGGCAGCTCGCGTGACCAGCGCACCCGGACCTCGCCGACCTTGGCCACAAACAACCGGCCGTTGGGCTTCAGGCTGAATCCGTTGCGGGTGAGCCGAAACGACTGCCGGTGATCCTTGCGCGATTTGAACCGTGGCCGGCCGACCTTGCGCCCCCGCCGCTTGCCGGACCGGGAGTCGAAGAAGTTGCGCCAGGCCCGCCGGGAGTCGTTGACCGACTGCACCAACGCCACACTGGGCACCTCGCATAACCAGCCTCGCTCCTCGGTGGTCTTCGCCTGGGTGGTCACCCGGCGCTGGATCTCGCTGTCCGACAACTTCACCCCCGCCCGATAGGCCTCGGCGCGCACCCGCAGCGCGTCGTTGAACACCACCCGGCAGCATCCGAACACCCGCGCCAGCATCGACTGCTGGGCCGGTGTCGGATCGATGCGATACCGGTAACGCATCTGCATGACCCGACCGTAAGGCCTGCCTATGACAACCCCGAGCTATCGCCGCGCCCGGCACCGCGTGTTGCTGCTGCACGCCCACCTCGTATTCGTGACCTGGGCCGCGACGATCCTGGGGCCGCCGCTGGGTGGTGCCGCCATCGCCGTGCTCGGCCCGGCCTGCACGGTGCTGACCAATGCGGTCAGCTTCCTGGTGTCGGCGGTCGGAATCGGCGCGATCGGCGGCACCGAAGCGCGCCCGCCGCGCGCGGGTGGGCACCGGGCCCGCGACCTGCTGGAGGGGTGGCGCATCATCGCGGCCACCCACCCTGGCGACCGCTGTTCGTCAACACCGTGGCGGTCAACGGCCTGATCATGGCGCCCGCCCCGCCGCTGGCGGCGCTGATGCTCGGGCCGCTGAGCTTCCCGCCCTGGCAGTACGCGCTCGCGTTTGCGCTGCCCTGCCTGGGCGGCATCGTCGGTTCCCGGCTGGCCCACCCGCTGGTGGCGCGTTTCGGCCAGTCCACCGTGCTGCGCAGCACCGGCGTCCTGCGGACATGCTGGCCGCTGGGTCTGGCCGCGGTGGTACCGGGGTTGCCCGGACTCGTCCTGGTCATCGTTGTGCAGCTGGGCCTGGTGACCTGCTGCGGCATCTTCAATCCGGTCCTCGCCACCCACCGGCTTGAGCAGCTGCCGACCACCCACGCCACCCGCGCCCTGTCGGCGTGGTCGATCAGCACCAAGGTCAGCATTGCGGCGCTGACCGCCGCGTGGGCCGGGCTCGCCGCGCTGGCGGGGCCACGCCTCGCCATCGCTGCGGCGGGTTATTGCTGCTGGCAACACCGCTGCTACTTCCGCAACGATCCCCATCCCGGGACTCCGAGAAGACGCTCACGAAAGCGCGCGCCGGTTGAAGCGGCGAGCGCCACACCGGGCCAGCCGTTAGGCGACCTGCCAGTGGCCCGCACCATCTCGGTAGAAAAAGTAGGACGGGCAATACTGCGCGTTGGTTTCCCCGGGACAGGGCGTGCCGTTATAGGTAACGGTGGTGGTGTGGACAAAGCTGCTGGGCGGCAATGCACTTGACTCCAGGCCTTGCGTGGTCGTGACCGACACGAGCGCCTCCACGGGGTACATCGGGCTCGCGCCCTGGTCGGGGCGAGCACAGCGAACGCACCACGGCTGCGGTGGAGGATTCGGGTGCACCTCCGGGTGGCCGACAAGGATCGGACCCACGAATTGGACATCGACCGTCGAGTCCGGTGGATGCCCGGCGTTGTAGAAATCCATCAGGGCCTGCTTGATCTCCGACTCGACGGGAGGCGGCCCCAGTTCGCCGACGTCGGCATGAGACTCGCCTACACCGAACGCCGTCATGGCGACGACGCACGCGGCCAGCAAGTCCCCCACCAGCGAAAGTCGGCCGACCAAACGAGGCGCCGACTGCGCAAACCCACGCCTGGATAGCTGACGTGCGGCACCCACTACGCCTCCTCTGAGGATTTGGCCGTTAGTCACAAACGTGCGATCGCTCGATCTGGCTGGCCCAGCGTTTGACGCGCTGCTGTGACGGGCCGTACACCCACGCGGTGTTGCGCGCCCGGATCCCAACTCCAACATTGGACAACTCTTGCCAGAGCCGATAAAAGGGTTCCGCCTGGTAGAGCGGAAAGTACATGTCACCGGCGAAGTCCTGGCTTATCGTGAACGCCTCGGCGCGCGGCGCGAGGAAAGCCACGGCCTGTTCGACGTTCGAAGCCACGTTGTCCGCCTGCGCCTGGATCGTGCCGACCGTCCAATCATTGTTGGCCTGCAGCAGGTTGAATCCGAATTTGTCCATCTGGCGCCGCAATTCGAGATACTGCGCGTTGAACCACTGACACATCTCCCGCTCCGCGTTGATGTCGGCATCGGTGACGTTCTTGCGCGTTTGGTCATAGGGATACGGGAACTGGGGGGCCCAATTGCTCACGTGCGGGGTGAACTCCGGCATCAGCGGGGGCGGCGGATCCGATGGATCAGCGCTTGCTGGACCTCCCGCCATACCGACCGCCACCACGACCATCAGCCAAGTCACGACCGCGTATGCACGGCGCCTTACCGCGGTCGACGACGATCCGGCTGCGGCATGCGATCGTCGACCACTATGAAGGGCGCGTGTGGCTACCATCCTCGTTCGACCAGCCGACGCGCCACGTAGGTCCGAGAACCGCCGAGGACCATGGGTAGTGCCTCAGAGGTGGGCAACGCGAGCCCTAGCCCGCTGCCTTCGACACAATGGGCCTGCGCGCCATACGGTCCCACCGCCAACGCGAGTGTGCCGCCGGTGCGCTCACGCCGCTCGAGAGGATCGCGAAAGCACCACGTCCACGAGCCCTCATCCGTCGCGAAGCACAGCTCGATGTAATCGGCCCGGGCGGGACACCGGCGGACAGATTCGAGGGCAGCCGGAATGAACCACTTGTCCTCCAAATGCGAACTGCAGCACAGGGGCTTCGGCATGCCTGACTCCCTCGTCTTAAAGGCCAGCAGACCGGACACCGAACCTCCTCGTATCCAAAGTCACCCCGGGTCGCGCTTGTGATCTATCTGACACTTGCATATGTCAGTTTGCCGCGGGCGGCCGCCCCCGTCAAGGGTCGAATTTGGCCGACTCCCCCTGCACTTGTGGCCAACGGCCGAATTCTGACATTGCCACATGTCAGACTGAGCTATCCTGCTGTCATGACTATGAACTGGCCTGCAGGACAGGCGGCATTCGTTACCGGGGCGGCGTCGGGAATCGGACTTGGCATCGCCCGGGCGCTCGTCGCCGCGGGCGCCAAGGTGGCACTTGCCGACATCGACGACGCGCGTCTCGCCGACGTAACCGAGGAGTTGACTGCTGCCGGCGGCACCGTGGTGGGCGTGCAGCTCGACGTGAGCGATGCCGACCAGTGGTCGGCCGCGGCCGATCGGGCCGAGGAAGCCCTCGGCCCGATCTCGATTCTGTGCAACAACGCAGGCGTAAACGGGGGCGGACTGATCGATGAGACTCCGCTGAAGGTGTGGCGCTGGATCTACAGAATCAATATCGAGGCGCAGTTCATCGGGGTATCGACGTTCCTGCCACGATTCAAGGAGCGCGCGGGTCGTGCCCAGATCGTGAACACAGCCTCCATGGCGGGCCTGGTGCCGATGGCTCGCGCCGGCGCCTACTCATCGTCGAAGTTCGCCAGCGTCGGTTTCTCGATGGTGCTGCGCGATGAGCTGGCGGGCACCGATATCGGGGTATCGGTGCTATGCCCTGGCACGGTGGCCACCCGAATCAACGCGACCGCCGGAGCGGCAGAGGCCCAGCTGCTTGGACAGGCGATAAACACCGCCGCAGTCGAGGGCAACGGCGCACTATTGGCGCAGGGAGCGGATCCGGACCGCGTTGGCGAGCAGGTCGTGGAAGCCATGCAGCATCGCCAGTTCCTGATCATCACCCACCGCGACTGGGAGCCCCTCGTCACCCGCGTGCACACCGAGATCGCGCGCACCTTCCGGGAGTTCGACAACCGCCACGGCCCCGATCACACCGCGCAGATCCTGGCCCAGGGCACCAGCCCGGTGGTGACGTAGCTGCGAGCCCGATGGACGCTGTTTGGGCGTCCGCAGTGCTGAGTCACTGCGGACGCCCAAACATACTGTGGTGGCGGCGTTTTCATCGGCATTGTCGCTCCACCTGGACCGCCACCCGGGCTGCGTTACGCACTCTTCCCGGCGGCCAGCGCCTGGGTCGCCCCGGCCCGGTCCGCCTCAAACGCCTGGTTCATTTGATCGACATCAAAATTGACCGGCTTGTTGATCCCGGCCCGGAATTCGAAGTGCCTGATCAACTTCGGATCCACCGGCTGGCCGTTGAACAGCTGGCCCGGCAGCGGGCCAACACGCTTGGCCGTCTTCTCCAACAACGCCCGGTCCAACCCGTAGAAATCGATGGCGTTCTCCCCCAGGATCGCGCGCGCCTCAACCTCGGGAACCGAGCCCAACGTGGTCCGGATCCAATCGTGCGTGTTCGGCCAGGTCCCCTCGAAATGTGGGAAATCGCTGCCGAACATCATCTTGTCCAAGCCGACCTCATGGCGCACCGCCACATCGCCATACCGCATCAACGACGTCCCGACCGCGCAGTGGCGGGCCCAGTATTCACTCGGTGTCAGCTTCATCGGACCTGGATTGGCCGCATGCGCACGATCCAAGTACGCCAGCGTCGCCGGCACCCAATCGGCGTGGATCTCCTGGAAGGCCACCTTGAGCTTCGGGAAACGGTCGAACACCCCACCCCACATCAACTGCCACAGCGGCCGCCGCTCTCCGAACGTCTCGAACAACTCGCTCAAAAACGAGTTCGTGCCGCCCGCGTCAGCGCTGGCGTCCGGGTCGAACTTGGGCAGGAGGTTAGGGTCGATCGCCGCCAAGCCTTCCTTGCCGGCGGTGTCGGCCGAGTCCCCTTCGGTACGGCTGAACACGCTGCGCACCATCTCGACAACACCGCCCTGCGGGTTGCCGAAACCGGCGTGGATGTGCACGACCATGCCCAGGTCCTGGCACGCCGCCCACATCGGGTCCCACCACCCGTCGTACAACGCCGGCAAATCGTCTGGCGTCCCCGGCATCATCGGCGGGAAAATCGCGTGGAAACCCGCTTGCCGGGCGCGCGCGATGTCGGCCACCCCGGCATCCCAGTCCGGCCACGGATAGATCAGCGGCACCCCCAACAAGCGGCCCGGAGCCTCCGAGCAGAACTCCTCCAAGAACCGGTTGTGTGCACGGGCGCCCGCTACCCGTAACTCGTGCGAACACCGGGAATTCTGCACATCGTTGAACGGCACGAAACCGAGCGGGCCGAACGGATGCAAAAACTCGGCCGCAATGCCCTCGGCCTCGACCTGTCGAAGCCGCCATACCGGATCGAAATAGCCGACCTCACCCGCCGCGGACACCACACCGCGCTTGTCGTAAATCTTCAGCGCGTCAGCGGGGGCCGGATACCCGGTCAGTTCGACGACCTTGTTGATAACCGCGACATCGTCGAGGTAGCCGCCCCACGAGTCGTGGTATTGCGGATCGAGATAGTTCTTGTACATCTTCGGCGGCAAACACACATGCGAGTCCGCCGACACCATCGTCAGCGGCCGCAACTCCGGGCGTGACAGGGTGTCCGCGTCGGCGTCCCGCACATCAAAACTGACCCGCATCCTGAGTCGCCTTTCCTTGTTGTGATTTATCTGACATTTGTATATGTCAGTTTGTTGCATTGAACAAGGCCTGTCAAGCGTTATCCGTGGTGTAGCCCACTCATTCGTCAAATACCGCCGCACAACACAAGATTCGGCGGGCCTACACCGCAGCAGGATTCAGATGTTGTCCATGCCAGGCGGCAGCAGTCATGCGAGCATCCGGGTAGCTTCGGCGAGCAACTCAACCTGCCGAGACCAGTTACCCACCAACGTGACAGTCACCCGTTCAACTCCGGCCTCGCGTAGGGCGGCCAGCTCCTTGGCGATTTCAGCCGGAGATCCCGTCACCACCATCGCGTCAGCGACCTCGTACGGGAACCCGTACATGCCGGCCGGGTCTGCCACGGCTTCCACCGCGGCCCGGCGGTCAGGCATCGCCGGGTCGCCGGAGATGGAAGCCATCACGAACCCGGTGATGGTCGGCGTCGGCCGGCCGCTCGCCGCGGCCAGTTCCGTTAGCATGCCGCGGACCCGAGCGATCTCGGCCGGCGGTAACGGCAGGCCGAACCAGCCGCCAGCCTCGACGGCCCGGTTGAGGGCCGGTTGCGACAGCCCGCCCACCAGAATGGGTGGGACGGTGGCGCCGGGCAACAACCGGAACTCGATACCATCCGGCCCCTGCGAACGACGGCCCGAGATCAGATCAGGAAGCGCACGTAAGGCCGTATCCGTCAACCGTCCCCGCTCGCGTCGGGAAATTCCTACCGCCCCCCAGGAACCCGGATGTCGGTCCTCACCGATGCCGACACCGAGGATCACCCGGTTACCGGACAGATGCTGCAGCGAGGCGATCTGCTTGGCTACCCAGACCACCGGCCGCAGGGGAAGCACCATGACGCCGAAGCCCAGCTTGACCCGTTCGGTGGCCGCGGCTACCGAAGCCAGAACCGTGGTGCTCTCGAGGAAGGCCATCTGGCTGCCGACAACCAGTTGGTCGATCACCCATACCGACTCGAAACCAAGGTCCTCAGCCTGTCGGGCGGCCGCGACGACATCCTGGGGCACTGTCGTGGCCGGACTCATGCTGGGCAGGAAAACCCCGATGGTCGGTCCAGACACGCTGTGTTCCTTGCTTTCCAGAGTCAGAAACGAAACGTCTTCGCCATGAAGTCTGGATCGATCAGCATCCCGTGCACCTGCTGATTGTGGCTGTGGCAGAGCTGGTGGTACGCGAACGATGTCTGCATAGCGTTGACGCGCCCCTGGTTGTCCTGGGCGACGTTGACCGCCTCCTTCGCCAGCTTGAGCGCAAACAGGGGCTTGTCGGCGATCCGCGACGCCAATTCCAGCGTGAACGATTCCAGCTCGCCAAGCGGGACAACATGGTTCACCATGCCGAGGCGGTGGACCTCCGCGGCGGTGAGGAAGTCCGAGGTAAACAACATCTCCTTGGCCTTCCGGACACCGACCTCGAAGGGGTGATTGAAGAACTCAGCGCCGGATACGCCCATCGACACCGTGTTGTCCTGGAACAGTGCATCGTCGGTGGCGACGATCAGGTCGCAGGGCCACACGAGCATGAGGCCACCGGCGATCACCTTGCCCTGCACGGCGGCGATCGTCGGCTTGGGGAGGTTGCGCCAGCGCTCGGACAGCCCGAGGTACATCTCCTTCTCGACAGCCATCTGCGACTCGGCGCCGGCGCAACCGAAGCCGCACCAGGTGCCGATCCGCTGGTGGTCGGTCACCACCTGCAGCGCGTCATGCTCGCGCAAATCATGTCCCGCTGAGAAGTGCGGACCGTTCGCAGCAAGGATGACAACGCTGATTGAATCATCCTGCGCAGCATGGTCGAACGCGTCGTTGAGTTCGTACAACATGCGCATGCTCTGCGCGTTCCGCGCCTCAGGTCGATTGAGCACGATCCGGGCGACCTTCTCGGCCGGCCGCTCGTAGACGATGGTCTCGAACTCGCCCACGGTCAGCCGGCCCCGCCCTGATCCTGAAGTTGGGCGGTGGTGCCGGCCAAAACGGCGGCCGCGGTGGCAGCAACGCCGTCGGCGCGCTCGGGTGTCAGTGGTGGAACGAAGGCGCTGGCCAAGACGTTCGGCAAGTCGTGCTGGGCGACGGGGCGCTGGTGGGAGAACGTGTCGAAACCGGCCTTGCCGTGGTAGGCGCCCGAACCGCTCATCCCGACACCGCCGAACGGCACCGCGTCATTGACATACGCCAGCCCAAAGTCGTTGCGTGAGACGGCACCCGACGTGGTCTTCAGCAGGAATCGCTGAAAGTCATCGGTGTCGCCGCCGTACCAGTACGACGACAGCGGGTGTTCGCCGACGGCCGCGTAGCCGATGGCCTCATCGACGTGGGAGTAGGTGTGCAGCACCAGCACCGGGCCGAAGATCTCCTCGGCGTTGATCTCGGCGTCCGCCGGGGTGTCGAGCAGCAGGGTGGGTGGGAAACGGCGCGACCCGGCGTCGGGCAGCCGATCCTTCTCCGCCTCCGGCACGATCACGATCTCCGCGGCGCCCTTGGCTTTGGCGTCCTCGACGAGTCCGGTGACCCGGGCGTAGTTCGCGTCGTTGATGATCGACACCACGTCGGGGTTGTCGAGGAAGGTCGGGAGGTAGCTGAGTACCGCCTTCTGGTAGGCCTCGATGAAGGCCTGCTTGTTCGATTCGGGGACAAAGGCGTAGTCCGGGCTCAGGCACACCTGGCCGCTGTTGACCAACCGGGCGGCGGCGATCCGCGCCGCGGCATCGGCGATGTCGGCATCGGGAGCGACGATCGCGGGGTTCTTCCCGCCGAGCTCAAGCGTCACCGGCACCAGGTTTCGGCCCGCGGCGGCGGCGACGAGGCGTCCCACCTTCGGTGAGCCGGTGAAGAAGAGGTGGTCAAACCGCAGGTCGGAGAACGCCGTCGCGGTCTGTAGCCCGCCGTTGATGACCGCCACCTCGTCGGGGCTCATCCGGGAGGCCACCGCGCGGGCGAACACCGCCCCGGTGCGCGGCGTCATGTCGGAGAACTTGATCATCACCCGATTGCCGGCGGCGAGTGCTTCGACGGCCGGCAAAAACACCAGCACGACCGGGAAGTTCCACGGGCCGATGATGCCGACCACACCCTTGGGGCGATTCTGGACGAAGGTCGGGATGGCGCCGCCCATCGCGGCCGGCACCGCGGTCGGGGCCATCCACGCCTCGAGCTGTTCCCGGTCGTGTGCAATCGTCTGCAGCCCGCCCAGGATGTCGAGCTCCATCGAGGTCGTCGCGGGCCGGCCGCCGAAGTCGGCGTCGAGCGCCTCGGCGAGTTCGGAGGCGTGCTCCAAAACGGCGGCGACGAGGCGGTCTATGCGGTCGCGCCGGGTCGCTGCGTCGGGGATCGGATCGGCGGCCTGGGCGGCCCGCTGGATGTCGAGGAGACGCTGCAGCTCCGCCGGCGCGACGTCGACGATCGATTCGGTGGCCATGGTCATCGGCTCAGCTCCTTTTGTGCGGACAACTCGTGTGCGGCGATCTCGGTGGCCCACCGGTAGTCGGCCTTGCCCGCCGGGCCGCGGACCACCGCGTCCACCCGGACAATGGCTTTCGGCAACTTGTACCGGGCCAGCCGCCGTTGGGCGTCAACCAACAGATCCTGGTCAGTCGGGTCATGCCCAGGGAGTAGCTGGACGACCGCAACGACCTCATTTCCCCATCGCTCGCTCGGCCGTCCCACGACGAGAACATCGCGGATCGCGGGGTGGCCGATCAGCGCGTCCTCGACCTCCTCGGCGAAGATCTTCTCTCCGCCGGAGTTGATCGTCACCGAGTCGCGCCCTAGGAGTGCAATGGTGCCGTCGGCCAGGTGACGCGCCCGATCGCCGGGCAGTGCCATGCGACGCCCAGCGATGGTGGGAAACGTGCGCTCGGTCTTGGCGCGGTCGCCGAGGTACCCGAACGGAATGGGTCCGGATCGGGCCAACCATCCGGTCGCGGGGTCGCCCGGCGCGAGGATCCGACGACACTCCTCATCGACCACGCAAGTGCCCGCCGCCGGGGTAAAGACACCCGAGGTCGCCGGCGCCGCGCTGGTGCTCAGGTTCGTCAGCTGGGAGCCGGTCTCCGAGGAGCCGGCGATGTCCGCGATCCCGACGTGCGGCAGGAGTCGCAAAATGCGGTCCTTGACCGACGCGCTGGTGACCGCACCGCCCACGCCGACCAGCTGCAGGGAACGCCCGTGGTGACCGCCGCGCTCGAACTCGTCGCACAGCGGGGTCGCAAACGAGTTCCCGACGAGGTTCACGATCTGCACACCTTCACGGTCGATCACCTCCCACACCGCTGCGGGGTCGAGCCGATCCACCACGTCGGGGAACACGACGGTGCCCCCGGACAGAACACCCGATAGCGCGAGCCATTGGGCGGCGCCGTGCATGAGCGGAGGCAACGGCAGCACGACTCGCCGGTCGCTAGCCAGGATTCGGCCGACGCCCTCGGGAAGCGACGTCACGTCGAAGATGCCATCCGGAAGGAACCCGGCCAAGGCGCTCTCGACAATCTCTCCCTGGGCCCACATCGTTCCCTTGGGCATCCCGGTCGTGCCGCCGGTGTACAGCAGGTAGAGGTCGTCGGGCTCCGGTGCCGTCGCCGGGGCCGCGGCGCTGGAGGCCGACAGCGCGTCCTCGTAGTCGAGGGCACCGGGCAGCAATGCATTGCCGGATTCGTCGGCCACCTGGAGCAGAAGTTCCGGCCGCTGGTCCAGCGAGTCGAGGACCGACGCGAGCGTCGGGGCAAACCGGGCGTGGTAGATGACGACGCGTGCCGCGGCGTCATTGAGCAGGTAGGTGAGCTCGGCCTCGACGTAGCGGTAGTTGACGTTCAGCGAGGCCGCGCGGGCCGCCGCGGCGCCCAACATCCCTTCCAAATACTCGTTGCCGTTGTGCAGGTACAGCGCTACATGATCCTGGCCGGACTCCCAGGGCTGCAGCTCGGGGCGCTCCCGGTGAACGGTGATCCCATGGGAGAGCAGAAGGTTCGCCAGGCGGTTGATTCGCTCCGCGACGTGGCGATAGCTGAAGCGCCGATCCCGGAACACGATGCAGTCGCGCTCGGGTAACGCCGCAGCGACACCGGCGAACAACGCAGCATGGTTGTATCGCATCACTTGCACCGGATGTCGACGAGTGCCTGACGCCGCTCGTCGCGCACGACGCGCAGCGCCTCCTTCAGCGCACCCACGAGCTCACTGCGGTGACGGACGGTCGCGCCGTAACCGCCCGACGCGGTGCAGTAGGCCGCGAGGTCCGGCGAGGGCGAGAGGTCTGAGAAGCGTCCCTCGCCGGTGGCGACCGCTTCGCCCTCCGGATAGACGAGCTGCGTCGCCATGTCGACGGCCCACCAGTTGATGTTGTTGGCGATGATCGTCAGCACCGGCAGGTTGTGCTTGGCGGCCGCATGGTGGCACGCCGCGGGGTTGGCGAACATGTAGGCGCCATCGCCGAGCGTGGCGACCACGGTGCGCTCCGGCGCGGCGTACTGGGCGCCGAGTGCTGCCGGCAGGCCCCAGCCCAACCCGCCCGATGCGGGCAGGAAGTAGTACGTACCGGGCTTCGTGCGGTTGAGGAGGCAGGCGGTTGCCACGTACTCGTTGAAGACGATGTCGTCCTCGTCGAGCAGCTCACCGAGGACGGCCGAGATCGCCGCCGCGGTGATCGGCTCATCTGCATCGCGGCCGTTCTCGTCGCGCCGCTGGGCGTCGATGCGGCCCTGACGTGCCGCGGCCGTAGCACGGATCTCCTCGGCGCGACTCTGGTCGATACGGTCGGCGCGGGCCTCCAAGGCCCCGGACAGCCGGGTGAGGAATGCGGCCGGCGTCGCGCTGATGTTCAGATCGGAGCGATGCGACCGGATCGGGTAGGTGGCGTACAGCGGATCGACCCCGACCTGAGCGATGTAGGTGTCGGCGGGGGGCGGCGTGTGTGTCTCCATCCACGGCACGTCGCTCTCGAGGAAGACGATCACATCGGCCCGGGCGAACACGGTGGCCGCTACGTCCATGTTTGCGACGCGGTGCGGATGGTTGTACGGGATGTTCAGGTACCGGGCCCACGGATCGGCGATACCGATGCCGAACCGGGTGGCGAGGTCACCGAGCAGCTCGACGGATTCGGGCTCGATCCCGTTCGCCGTGGCCACGATGACCGGGAATTCTGCGGCGGCAATACGATCGGCGAGCGCCTCGATGGCGTCGGGATCGGGTTGCACGGTAGCCGGAACGGGGGTGCGCGCGACCGGCACCGCCGGGGCCTGCGCCGGCTCGGCCAGAACCTCACGGGGCAACGCAAGGTACACCGGCCCCTGCGGGTGGGCGATAGCAACGCTCAGAGCGCGATCGACAACGGACTCGACCTGGCGGGGGTCGCGCAGTTCGTAGTCCCATTTGACGAATTCACGGACCAAACTCGCCTGGTCGAACATCTCCTGCGACCAGTGGATGGGCAGGTCGCGGGCTCCGATAGCGCCACCTTCGAGGATCGGTGACCGACCGGCGGTGACCAGCAGTGGAATCCGGTCCCGGGCGGCGTTGGCAACCGAGCATGCGGCGTTCGCCGTACCGACGTTGACGTGCAACATCAGGGCCTGGGGCCGTCCGGTCACGAGCGCGGCACCGTGGGCCATGCCGCCGGCCAGGTTCTCATGCGCGCACAGCACGGGCGTCGGCAGCGCCGGGTTGTTGTCCTTGTTGAGCGCATAGGCTTCGACGATCGGTGCGAAGTCGGTCCCCGCATTGACGAAGAAGTATTCGATGCCGTGCTCGACGAGCGCGTTGAGGTAGCGGGTAGCAGCGGTCTGCGACATGGTTATCTCTCTGTTTCGTGCTTAGGACGTGTATTGGGCGATACCTGATCTGGTGCGCAGCGAGGGGATGACCGACGCGAGTTCGCGCCACTCGGCCATCGGCAGATACTGCAGGTCTCTTGTTCGCACCTGTACGCACACGTGGTCGGCACCGGCGTCGAGGTGCTCCTGCACCCGGGCGGCGATCCGATCGAGGGAGCCCCAGGCGACGAGCGCGTCGACCAGCCGGTCGCTTCCTCCCCCGCCGAGATCGTCGTCACCCCAACCCAACCGGCGCAGGTTGTTGGTGTAGTTCGGCAACGTCAGGAACCGCTTCATGAACTGGCGGGCGACCTGGCGGGCCGCGGTCGGGTCGGTCTCGAACACGACGGTCTGCGCGGGGGCGAGCAGCGCGTCGTCGCCAAGCACCTCGCGGGCGACCGCGGTGTGCTCGACCGGGACGAAGTACGTATGCGCACCCACCCCACGCTCGGCGGCCAGCCGCAGCATCCGCGGCCCGAGTGCGGCCAGCATCCGCTGGGGTGCGACTGACGCTGGCGCGCCCCAGAATTCGCTGGCATCCATCGTGTCGAGGTAGTCGACCATCATGCTGTAAGGCTTGGTGCCGTACCGGCCTTGATGTGCCCCGTCGACCACCGGCTGATGGCTGACCCCCACGCCCAGCAGAAACCGTGCCGGGAACGCCTCGCTCAGGGTGCGCCAACCGGCGTTCATGGTCATCGCGGTGCGGGCGTGCAGGCTGGCAACGCCGGTGGCCACCGTCATCCGAGCGGTGGCCCCCAGCAACAGCGCAGCGTTGGCGAACGGCTCCCGAGCGACCGCCTCCGGCACCCACAGCGCGCCGAAGCCTAGGTCGTCGAGCTCGGCGGCCACCTGCCCGGCGCGGGCCATCGGCTGCACATCGAGCAGAAATGACCAGATTCCGAGCGGACCGAGCTGTGGGATGGAAGCCTGGTCAGCGATATTCACGGCAAGAGCCACTCGGCATTCGTCCGGAAGAACTTCGCCGTGATCTCCTCGCCCAACGGCTCGACCTTCGCCAACATCTTGTTCATCGAGTCCTTGGTGCCCTCGACATGCGGGTAATCGGTGGAGTAACAGAAGACGTCGACCAGGTTCGGGTCGTCCTGGATGTAGCGGTGGACGGGTTCGAAGTTGAACGGCGACACCCGCACGTTGCGCGCGACGTACTCCGACGGCTTCATCGGGTATTTGGCGGCCGCGGAACCGGGGAACACCTCGCAGTACATGTCCATGCGGCGGGCGGCCGGTCCGACCCAGTGGCCACCGACCTCGAAGAGTCCGAGGCGAAGCCGCGGAAACCGCTCGAACACGCCGCCGAGGACGAGGGCGTTCAGGTAATTGTCGATCGCCATGTGGCAGGTCGCGAACATACCGATGTTCGTGTTCGGGATCTCCGGAGACTGGAACAGATCCTGGAAGGTCTCGGCGAACGTCCACCGCGGGTCCAGGAAGAAGAACTCGGTGCCGATGTGCAAAGTGGCGGTGACGTTGTTCTCCTCCAGTAACCGCCACAGCGGATCCATCACGGAGTGCGCTGGCGACACGCCGCCGGGCGGGACGTCGGCCTGCAGATAGACCCCCTTGACGCCACCGTCGATGAGCCGCTTGATCTCCCCGATCATGTCGTTGACGTCGTCGCTGGTGGGGATGATGCCGACCAGGCGGATCCGGCCGTCGGCGAGGTTCGCGTTCTCGATCGCCCAGTCGTTATATGCCCGCAGGAACATTTTGGAGAATTCCGGCCGCGACAGACCCTCGAGCATCGAAGTGTCGCCACCGAAGCGCTGCTCGAAACCGAAGTCGGTCATGCCACCGACCATCATCGCGGCGATCGCCGTGGTCGGAAACACCAGCTGCTTCTCGATCCCCATCGCGTCGAGAACCTCGACCCGCCGGTTCAAGTCGATGGCGCTGGGCGCCTTGGGCCCCTTGACCTTCCAGATGGAGTCCGAGTCGATCTCCATGACGTCGTCGGCCTCGACGTGCATGTTGGTGTCGGTGGGATCGGGGCGCAGCCGGTCGGTGGCCTCGAAGAGCGCGCCCATGATTCGGCCGGGCTGGCCGAAATAATCTCCGAGCCGAGTGCTCGGGATCATCTCGTGAGCGTCAACATCATGCGCCAGGAGCTTCATTGCAACCTCTCCAACTTGGGGTTTCGCGGGTAAGGGCTGGGACGGGCTCGAGTCGGTCGTGGCGATACCCACGTGCGTCGCGCCAGTCCGACGGACTTGATAGATTGCTCTAGTGCGATCAGACAATCACAATTGTCTGACCTCGTCAACCCTCTGCGGGCGTTCTGACGAGGCCCGCCGACACCTGATGCGATATCCGATCGGAAAGGGAGCCATGCCGACCATCCCCGACACCCACCGCGACCTTGTCGAGGCGCCGCTGATCGCGTCATTGGCCACCGTGGGCCCCGACGGGACTCCTCAGGTGACCGCGATTTGGTTCGTGGCCGAGGGCAATACGATCGAACTATCCCTGTTGGCCACACGGCAGAAGTACAAGAACATGGTTGCCCGGCCGCAGGCGACGCTGTTCCTCATCGACCCGAAGAATCCGTTCCGGACCCTCGAGATCCGCGGAACGGCGGAGGCGGGCGAAGACCCGGACCTGGCGCTTTTCGAAAAGGTCGTCCGGCATTACGGCCACGAGCCGGCCAGCTTCCCCGTGCCCAACGAAGGCCGGGTCGCCATCACCTTGCGACCGACGCGCGTGGTGGCCCAGGGTTGAGCGGGCTTACTTCTTGTCGGAGAGCCCGGCGGCGACGGCGCGCGTGGCGGCCCGCCCGGCAGTGCGCATCGGCGCAGACGACCGCGTGGTGCGTGAGAGCAGCACCGAGCCCTCGATCAGGCAGAAAACTTCCTCCGCGACCTCGCGGGCACGCTCGGCGGTCATCCCTGCCGTCGTGAAGCGCTCCTGGAGCACCTCGAGCCACGACTCGAACGCGTCGGCGGCGGCCTTCCGCATCAGCTCGTCATTATTGGCCACTTCCAACGCGATGGTCGCGACCGGGCAGGCATAGCCGTAGTCGGTTTCCTCGAGCAACTTCGCCGCCCGAACGAAGGAGTCCGCGGTCGCTTCCACCACGTCCGCCCCGACCGGGTACACCGACTCGAGCAGTTCCCGGTAACGCCCACCGCCATACGTAAGGGCGGCGGCACCTAACTCCTGCTTACCGCCGGGAAAGAAGTGGTACAGCGAACCGTAAGGAGCCTCGGCCGCCGTCAGGACAGCTTTGATGCCTGTTGCCCCGAAACCCTGCCGACTGAACAGATCCATGGCGGATTCGAGCAACCGAACCTTGGTTTCGGCCGGCTTACCGTTGGTCGTCGCGGTAGTAGACACCTGGCCAGACTACCTCTAGATCAATCTGTTGTCCTGCCTGACCTGGCCAATTCCATGTGACATCTACCGTAGCGGCCGGCGTGAGTGAGCTAAGCGACCTCCCCCGGCACGCGAACGTTGACGCCCGCTCGACCCGAAGATAGATTGATCTAATGGCAGACACGCGTGTTTTTGAACTCCGTACCTACGAAGCAGTACCGGGCAAGATCGACGCGCTCGTGGCTCGCATTGGCGATCACGCCGCGGCGCTATTCGAGAAGCACGGCATGACCAATATCGGCTTCTGGGTGCAAACCGACGACGATGGCAAGGCCACCGACACCCTGACCTACATCGTGGCCCACGCCAGCCGTGAAGCCGCCGCCAAGTCGTGGGAAGCCTTCTGGGCCGATCCCGAATGGGCAGCCGCGAGGGCCAACGGCGAACAGGTCACCGCCGGCGCCACCTCGGTTTTCATCGAGCCCACGGAATACTCGAAAATCCGTTGATCCCAATGCGAGATCCACCCGACCGCGCGGTGGGGATCTCGCATTGTTCGCACCCGTCGCAGTCCCGCGGCGCGGAAACCTGACAACCTTCCGGTCCGCCCGGACGACTCCGAGGATTTGCATGTCTTCCCTCTTTGATCTCACCGGACACGTCGCCCTGGTCACCGGGGCCAACTCCGGCATCGGCTTGGGCATGGCGCACGGGCTGGCCCACAGCGGCGCCGACGTTTGCGTCTGGGGCACCAACGTCGAACGCAACAAGTCCGCCGCGGAGGAGCTGGCCAAGCACGGCACGCGGGTACGGGCAATCCGCTCCGACGTGGGTGACGAGGACGCGGTCGCGACCGCCTTCGCCGAGACGCTCGATCACTTCGGCAGGGTCGACTCCTGCTTCGCGAACGCGGGCGTGCGCGCACCCGACATCTCCTTCCTCGACACGACTCTCGCCGATTTTCAGGGAGTCACCCGGGTGAATCTCGACGGGGCATTCCTGACGCTGCGCACCGCCGCGCAGCACATGGTCGAGCGCGGCGGCGGGGGCGTGCTGGTGGGTACCTCGAGCGTCTCGGCGCACCATGGAACTCCACGCGGTCATGCCTATGCGGCGAGCAAGGCCGGTTTGGCGGCGATGATGCGCAGTTGCGCCATCGAGTTGGCGCGGTACCGGATCAACGCGCATTCACTGGTGGTCGGGTGGACCGAAACCCCACTCATCTCTCGGGAATTGAGCAATCCGGCATTCGAAGAGAACGTGATGAAGCGCATGCCGCAGCGCCGCTGGGGCGAACCCAACGATTTCGCGCGGGTCGCGGTCTACCTGGCCAGCGGGATCGGCGGCTTCCAGACCGGCGACGAGGTCGTCGTCGATGGCGGGTACATGGTTTTTTGACCAGACCCAGTACCAGGACGTTCGACAACCGTGCTGTCGCGCCGTCCTCGGCCAATCCGACAGCGCTGGTGCTTGAGCTTGATAGATTGATCTAGTAGCCTGGTTCCTGCTACTCGGCCGCCGGCTGCCTGATGAGAACTCGCCCATCGTCGCCGCATCAAGCGGCATCGGAATATCGAGAGGTTTGACCAATGATCAAGATCGACAGGATCGCGCACGTCGTCATCAAAGTCCGCGACATGGAGAAGTCGCTGGACTTCTACACGCGCGTACTCGGGCTGAAGGTGATGGGCGAAATCCCCCCGGTGGTCAAGTTTTTGTCAACCGGACGCGACCACCATGAGTTGGGCCTCGCCGAAGTCGGCGCCGAAGCTGTTCCCGTCGGGCCGTTCCACCAGATCGGGATGGAGCATTTCTCCTTCCGGCTGGCCAACGAAGATGATCTGCGCGAGGCCTACGACACTCTGGTGCGCGAGAATGCCAAGATCGCCTATACCGTGAATCACGGCGTGGCGAAGAGTGTCTACTTCTACGACCCCGACGGCAACCAGCTCGAGGTATACGCGGACAACTCCCCGGAGGAGGTCGCGTCCTTCGAGAATCCCTACGGTGGCATGGAGAAGCTCGACTTTGCCCAGGACCAACCGTCGTTGATGGATTCGATCGTGGCGGCACAGCAGGAAATGGCTGCGGCGGCAGCACCCAAGGACTGATAGGCCCAGCTGGGGCACCGTTAAGTAATTCACCAGGACTGGCTCGACGCTAAGCGTCGAGCCAGTCTCGTTTCTGCGCTATTCGGGGTTGACGAAGTCGGCGACGTCCCCGCCGAACGCGATGGCCGCGAGTCGACGGAACCGGCTGCCGTGGAAGACCAGCGGTGCGGCGTCGGGATTGGCCCGCAGGCCGTGGATCTCAAGCAGGGCGACCGCATGGTCGCCGGCCGAAACCTCACCATGAACGGAACATTCCAGCCACGCGGTGGCGCCGCGTACAAATACCGCGCCCTCGGGCGTGCGATCCCACGCGACGCCGGCGAAACGGTCCGCGCTCTGCCGCGCGAGGCTCATACAGATTTCGTCTTGGCCCTGCGCCAACACGCTGATGCCCAATCGCGGCAGGTCGCGAAGGCTGCGCCAGGTGCCCGAAGTCGCCTGGAAGCACACCGATACCAGTGGCGGTGCGAGCGACACCGAGGTGAAGGAACTGGCGGCCATGCCGACCGGCTTGTCGTCGACCAACGCGGCCACCGCGGTCACCCCGGACGGGAAGCACCCGAACGCCCGACGCAGCAGACCCGGGTCGGCGCCCAGTGATTCGATGGCGATCATTGCCTGGCCCCAACCTGCTGGTGGGTGACCGTGCTGTCTGTTTGCGCCACGACAGGACGTGGTTCGTCTGCGATCTGCACCATGAGCTTTCCGTCGTGTTCGCCGGTGAAGAGCCTGTTCATGGCCTCGGGCGCGGAAGCCAATCCGTGGACCACGTGATCCTTCCAGCGCAGCTGTCCGGTTTCGATCCAGGCCGCCAGGTCGCCGTAGGCTTCACGGGCACGCGAGAGGTGATCCAGGACAACGAATCCCTGAATGGTCAGTCGGTTCATCAGCACGCGACCGAAGTCCTTCGGACCGGCCATCGGCGCGTCGGAGTTGTACGACGAGATCAACCCGCACACCGCCATCCGACCATTGACGTTGAGCCGCGAGTACACCGCGTCCATGATGGACCCGCCCACATTCTCGAAGTCCATATCCACCCCGTCCGGGCACAACCGGTCGAGCGCATCTCCGACATCCTCGGACTTGTAGTCGATCGCACCGTCGAACCCCAGATCGTCGACGATCCATTTGCACTTGTCGGGGCCGCCGGCGATGCCGATCACTCGGCACCCCTTGATCTTCGCGATCTGCCCGACGATCGATCCGACCGCGCCGGCGGCCGCCGACACGACAAGCGTCTCACCGGGGTTGGGACGGCACACGTCAAGCAGGCCGCAGTATGCAGTGAGCCCGGTCGTGCCCAGAACGGAGAGCGACGCGGTGAGCGGGATGTTCGCCCGCCGCCGGATCCGGCTTGCCGCCGACGCGTCATACGTCGAGTACAGCTGCCAGCCGCCCTGACCAAGAAGCACGGTGTCACCGGGCTGGAATCGTGCCGATGAACTGTCCTCGACGACACCGACCGATACACCGCGCACGACCTCGCCGATACCGACGGGCGGCAGATACTGGTCACGGCTGCTCAGCCACACCCGGTTGGTTGGATCTATCGAAAGATAGATGTTCTTCACCAGGATCTGGTCGTGTTCGAGGCCGGCGACGGGTGATTCGACCAATTCCAGGTCGGTGCTCCGAACTTCGCGCTCGGGCCGTTGTTTGAGGACCCATCCTCGGTTCATCCGCACCATGTCGAATACCCATTCTTTCCGCGGTTTTGGCTGGCACAGGTTCCACCGGCCGGCGTGCGATGCACGTTACGTCGCGACGGGATTCACGCCGCCGAGCATCATCTGCACCGACAGGTCGGTGCCATACCGGCCGTCGAAGTCCGCGAGCGTTCCCTCGATTTCCCGGTGCAGCCCGATGACGAGCGATTCCCAATCACGGTGGGTGACGATCAGGAACTGCCTGTCCTGCATCGCCTGGACGACCTGCTCGCCCACCCGATCGGGGTCGGCGCCCTGGGCTTGCAGTGCGCCGTTCTGCTCGATGACCGCGGCATTGGGCTCTCGACCAAGCAGTTTCGCCTGCCCCTCCTCGGCGGTCCTGCTCAGTCGGGAGGCCACGGTGCCCGGACACAGCAGGGAGACGCCGACGTCGGTGCCGCGGAGTTCCTCCCGCAGTACCAGGGTGAAGCCCACGCTGGCGAACTTCGAGGCAACGTAGGCGCCGACGGTGGCCATCGGCACCAGACCCGCCATCGAGGCGGTGTTCATGATGTGCGCGCGCCCGCCACGTCTCTTGAAACGCGGCAAGAACGCCGAGACGCCGAGGAACTGCGCGTCGACGTTGATCCGCTGCACCCAGCGCCAGACTGCGAACGGGGTGTCGTCGATCGCGCCGCCACCGTTGACACCGGCGTTGTTACACAGGATCGAGATCGGGCCGAGCGCGCCCTCGGCGCGATCCGCCGCGGCCTCCCAGCCGTCGGCGTCGCTGACATCGAGTTCCACGGTGGTCACCGCTCCCCCGGCCTCCGACAATTCTGTGGCGACATCGGCAAGCCGTGGCCCGTCGATGTCGGCGAGGGCGACCTTCGCCTGGGCCGCGACGAGTGCCCGGGCGATGCCGAGTCCGATACCCGATGCGGCGCCGGTGACAAAGGCAGCTTCCCCTGCCGGCCAAACCATAATGTGCTCCCATCTCTCTGGCGGTTATTGTGTGGCGTGTCCGGGTCGCGATGCGTGAGGCGTTGGCGATCGGCGAACTGCACCTACGCCTACGCCATGAGTGTCGCGAGGTCGCGGATGGGATCGGTACCGTCCCAGTCGGCGGCGACCGCCGCGGCGGCGGCGAACATCTCCACCACGAGGCCGTGGCGCCCCATCAGCTCGGTCATGCAGCCGAGCATCGGCCGGGTGTCCACGTAGGCAACCGGTGTCTGGCCCGCGACCACTCCCGTCATCACCACGTCGAAGCCCTGCTCCTGGTAGTTGCGGCATTCGGCCGCAACGTCATCGACGAAGCTGCAGATATGGTGCAGGCCGCTTTCGCCTTCGGCGAAGACGTCGCGGTACGGCGACGAAGCGGCACCGTGCTGCTTGATGAGTTCAACCTGAACCGGCCCGGCTTGGGCGATCGCGCAGCTGATGTCCACCTCGACCGGTTTGCCCCGATGCGTCGCTTCGGTGAAGATCCCGCCGACATGCGCACCCACGAAGAACGGCCCAATCCGAGCGGTCTGCTGCCACTGCTGCACTGCCGCGTCGAGATCGTCTACCACCCAAGCGATCTGGTTGTACTGCTTTGCTACGAGCAATTCCTCGCCTTCCGTATGCGTTGACGTACGCAGCTTCGATGGCCCGCCACACCCGGCTCACATTGACACGACGGGGGGCATCACCTAGCGTCACTGTATTAGATCGTTCTATTTATTGCTAGCCTGACTTTGTCCCGGCCTGACGCCGCCGCGCCGTGATCACTGGAGTTGAAGTTGAGCCCTGATGTCGAATCCGCACGGGTAGCGGACGCCGCACGCACGGTCGTGCGGGACCACGACCCCCGATCCGTTCCCGCCACCGAGTTCTTGGGAGCCTGTTACGACGCGGGCCTGTCGTGGGTGCATTTCCCGCAGGGCCTTGGTGGTCTGGGAATCTCGCGCGGATACCAGGGTGTCGCGGACGCGATCTTTCAGAAAGCCGGTGCGCCCTCGCCGTACGACCTGAACATCATCGGCTACGGCATGGCTGCGCCGACCCTGGTCGAGTACGCCCAGACCGAGGACCTCAAGCGGCAATGGCTGCGCCCTCTCGCTACCACCGAGGAGATCTGGTGCCAGCTGTTCTCGGAGCCGGGCGCTGGATCCGATCTGGCCGGGCTGGCCACCTCGGCCGTCCGCGACGGTGACGACTGGGTGGTCAATGGACAGAAGGTGTGGACCACGCTGGCGCATTGCGCCAGGTGGGGAATCCTATTGGCCCGCACCGATCCGGATGTGCCCAAACACAAGGGCCTCACCTACTTCGTCGTCGACATGCGCGATCCCGGTGTCGAGGTTCGCCCGCTGCGCCAGATGACCGGCCAGGCGGAATTCAACGAGGTCTACCTCACCGACGTCCGGGTTCCCGACGCACACCGCGTCGGCGCGGTGGGTGCCGGCTGGTCCGTCGCGATGACGACGCTGATGAACGAGCGCAGCTCGATCGGTGCGGCTGGTGTCCGCCGCGGCGATGGCACGATCGCCGACGCGCTCGCGCTGTGGGCGCAGCGCCCGAGCGGCGCACCCCGGTGCGACGCGACCGGCTCGCCCAACTTTGGCTCCGCGCCGAGGCGCAGCGGCTCACGTCCGAGCGGGCCCGCGCCACCGCGACCGTCCGCGGTCCCGGGCCGGAAGGGTCGATCGACAAGCTCGTCGGTGCCGAACTCAACCAGCGGGTCTACGAGTTTTGTATGGATCTGCTGGGCCCGGAGGGCACCCTCTACGGCGACTACACGATGCGTGACGTCACGCCCGAGGAGGCCAATGCCGGCGGGCCAGTACAACAACGCTTTCTGCGCTCGCGCGCCAACACCATCGAAGGCGGTACCTCGGAGGTGCTGCGCAACATTCTCGGCGAACGGATCCTGGGGCTGCCCGGTGACCTGCGTGCCGACTCCGGACGACCCTGGCGTGAGGTGCCCCGTGGCTGACACTGATCAAAACCCGAACGCGAGCGCGCAATTCGCCTTCACGGCCGAGCAGCACGAGCTGCGCACGACGGTCCGCAGCTTCTGCGCCGAGCACTCCGACGAAGCCACCGTCCGGCAACTGATGGAGGCCAGGCCCGCCTTCGATCAAAAAGCCTGGATCCGGCTCGGCTCCGAGCTCGGCGTGCTCGGTCTCGGTGTCCCGGAAGAACTCGACGGTTCGGGGGGCGGGCTCGTCGACGCGGCGATCGTGGTCGAGGAGTTGGGCGCCGCGCTGTTCTGCGGTCCGGTGTTCGGCACCCTTGCGTTGTCGATCCCGGCGCTGCTCGCCGCACCCGATACACCGGTGCGGACCCAGGTACTGGGTCCGCTCGTGGCGGGGACCCGAACCGCCGCCTTCGCGGTCCCTGAACGGGCCGGACGGTTCGCCGCCGACGCCGTGACCGTGCAGGCCACCGGCTCCGCCGACGCGTGGACCCTCTCCGGGACCGTCGAGCGCGTCGTCGACGCCGACGCCGCGGACGATCTGCTGGTGGCCGCGGCTGGCCCCGACGGGGTGGCGCTGTTCGTCGTGGACGCCGCCGAGACCGGGGTGCAGCAGACCGTACTGTCCACGATGGATCTGACCCGGCCGCAGGCGACAGTCCGGTTCGTCGACGCTCCGGCCCGGCTGCTCGCCGGCCCGGAGCAAGCCAACCAGATCTGTCAGCGCGCGCTGCAGGTCGCCGCGGTGCTGCTGGCCGCCGAGCAGGTCGGCGGGGCCCAACACCTGCTCGACCTGAGCGTTGCGTATGCCAAGGACCGGCTGCAGTTCGGTCGACCCATCGGTTCGTTTCAGGCAGTCAAACACCGAATCGCCGACATGCTCGTCGATCAGGAACACGCCCGGTCCGCGGCCTACTACGGCGCTTGGGCGTTGCAGGACGGCAGCGACGACCCCGCGCTGGCGGCATCGATCGCGCAGGCGACCTGTTCGGCGGCCTTCACCCGCATCGCCACCGACACCGTCCAAGTTCACGGCGGCATCGGCTTCACGTGGGAGCACCAGACGCACCTGTACTTCAAGCGCGCCTTCACCGACGCCGCTCTGTTGGGTAGCCCCGAGGACCACCGAGATCGGATCGCCGCGTTCGTACTCGACGACATCACCGGCGATTACGAAGTTCCGGTCGCGACCGGATGAACTCCGAGGGCCGCGGGGCGGTGATGGGTCCCGTCCTGCGGCCCTCGATTCCACCCGAGACAACTGGAGAACCTCGCGCCATAGGGCGCCCCAGGAGAGAAGACCGACAACGATGAAGGCCGCGCGGTTGTATGGCAAGGAAGACCTCCGCATCGAGGAGGTGCCCGAACCCACCCCCGGGCCCGGCCAGGTGAAGTTACGTAATGAGTACACGGGCATCTGCGGATCCGACCTGCACTACTACTTTTTTCCGGAGGCGCTCCCGTGGGACGTCAACGAGCCTCATCCACTGACTGGCGCCGCGCTGCCCCAGATTCTCGGCCATGAGTTCGCCGGCACGGTGGTCGAAGTTGGCGACGGTGTGGAGGACGTCGAGGTCGGCGATCGCGCTGCCGTGTACCCGCTGATCGTGTCCTGTGGTAAGTGCGCGGCGTGTCAGCGCGGGCTGTACTTCTCGTGCAAGTTGATGGCAGCACTGGGCTCGAACGCTCCCGGCGGCGGCCTGTCTGAGTTCACGGTCGCTCCCGCGTCAGCGTTGCATCTACTGCCCGAGAATGTGGACCTTCGGCTGGGTGCGCTCGTTGAGCCGATGGCGGTCGGTTGGCATGCCGTCGCGCGCAGCGGCGTGAAGGCCGGCGGCACAGCGCTTATCGCGGGTGCGGGCCCGATCGGCATCGGGGCGTGGTTCGCGTTCAAGGCCCAAGGCGTGGACAAGGTCCTGGTTTCCGAGCCGAGCGCCGACCGCCGGGCCATCATGACCTCGCTGGGCGCCACCGTCGTCGATCCGGTGAACGACGACCTGGCCACTGTAATCGCCGAATTCACTGACGGTGCCGGCGTGGACGTCGCCGTGGACGCCGCCGGGGCCGGAGCGGCGATCACCTCGGCCTTGGCAGGTCTAGTCGCCGGAGGCCGCGTCGTCGTGGTTTCCCTGCACGAGCACCCGATGGAATTCCAGCCCACCATGCTCATGATGGGCGAGACCGAAATCGTGGGCGCAGTCGGGTACGAGCCAGAGGAATTCGACGCCGTCATCGCCGCCATGGCGAGCGGCTTCTACGACACCACCGGCTGGGTCCAGGAAATGCCGTTGACCGACATCGTTGACGCGCTCCACGCCCTGCGCCAGGGCACCGGCGCGAAGATTCTCATCAAAACCGGATAGCGACCGGAGCCGGGTACATGAATTGCCCCACAACAGTTTCACGCAGAAATTCCATCACTATGAGGAGACGAAAGTTCTGATGGCGAATCTAAAAGGCAAGGTTGCGGTCGTTACCGGATCGTCGCGCGGGATCGGCGCTGCAATTGCACAACGGTTGGCGGCCGACGGGGCGGCCGTCGTGGTGAATTATGTTGCTTCTGCGGACAAAGCGCAGGCAGTTGTCGAGCGTATCCGGCAGGCGGGCGGGAAGGCCGTCGCGATCCAGGCCGACATGGGTGACTGGTCGCAGGCTCAGATGCTCGTGCAGAAGGCGGTTCCGGAGTACGGGCGACTTGACATCCTGGTCAACAACGCCGTCCAAGAGGTGGGCCGAGAGCCCATCGAGGACCTCACCGAAGAGTTCACCCACAAGCAGTTCGCGGTCAACGTGATCGGGCCGATCGCGGCTATGCAGGCCGCTGCGCCGCTGCTGCCCGAAGGCGGCCGCATCATCAACATCAGCTCGTGCGTCACCGTTCACCCGGTCCCATGGAGCACCGTCTACTCGGCGACCAAGGCCGGGATTGAAGCCGCGACCAGGTCGCTTGCCGCCGAACTCGGGCCGCGGAATATCACCGTCAACACGATCGGGGTGGGGTTCACCAAAACGGACCTAATCGGCACGAACACCAAAGAACAGGACGATGCCCTGATCGCCCGGACGCCGCTCGGCCGCATCGGAGAGCCGGAGGACATCGCCGACGCCGTGTCGCTGCTGGCATCGTCGGATTCACGGTGGATCACCGGGCAACTGGTGCTCGCGAGCGGGGGAATCGTTCCCTGACCCGACGTAGAACTGCCTTGTCAGCTGTGCCGCTCTGGTGAGCCCGGCCCGATCCGAAGGAGTAGTCATGAAGGCCATTGGCGTAATGGACTTCGGAGGCCCCGAGACCCTTGAAGTATTGGACCTTCCGAACCCACCCGATGCCGAGAAGGGCTGGGTTCGCATCCGGGTCCGCTGCGCCGCAGTGAATCCCGCCGACATCGCGATGCGCCGCCAGCGCGGTCCCGCGCAACCCCCATCACCGCCGTACGTGTTCGGGATGGATGCCGCTGGGATAGTCGAGCAGATCGGCGAGGGCACTCACACCCCGCTGAAAGTCGGCGATCAAGTGATGGCCATCGTGATTCCACAGGGTTCCTACGGGGCGTACTCCGAACAGATCGTGGTTCCAGTGGACTCGGTTGCCCCGGTCCCGGCCGGCACGACGCTCCCGGAGTCGGCGACGCTGCCAATGAACGGACTGACTGCTCGTCTGGCGCTTGACGAGCTGGGGCTGAAGCCGGGCGACACACTGGCGGTAACCGGGGCAGCCGGGACGCTCGGCGGCTATGCCATCCAGCTGGCCAAGGCTGACGGGCTCGCAGTCATCGCCGATGCGGCCGACGCCGACGAGAAGCTCGTCCGGGAACTGGGCGCCGACCATGTCATTCGACGCGGCCAGGACTTTAGCAGCCAGGTCCGGGAGATCGTTCCGCCTGGAGCCGACGCTGTACTCGACTGTGCGCTGCTGAATGATGCAGTCGTACCGGCGGTTCGGGACGGCGGCGGTGTCGCCACGGTGCGCGGCTTTCAGGGCGAAGTACAGCGTGGGGTCACCTTCCACCCCGTGTATGTCCCCCACTACGCCCGCGAAGTCGAAAAGCTCGACCGGCTTCGCCAACAGGTCGTAGAAGGACAGTTGACGCTCCGTGTCGCGAAGACCTTCCCCGCCGAGCAGGCGGCCGATGCCCACAGGATGCTTGAAGCGGGCGGTGTCCGCGGCCGTTTGGTTCTGGAGTTCTGATGCCCGGGAAGGCATCCGCGGAGTCCGTGGTGCGCGGATTCATGGCGGCGTGGCCGCGCTGGCAGGTCGACGAACTCGCCGGTTTCTTTGGCGATCGCGCGGCCTGGGTGGACGGCCACAACCAGCCCAGCATCGGTATCGATGCCATCAAGGCCCGCCTTGCAACGATCGGGCGGTTACTTCCCGGCCCCACGGTCGAAGTCAAGAATCTTCTCGCAAGCGGCAGCACCGTAATGGTTGAGCGCATCGATGTCATCCGGCTCAAGGGTGAAACATTCAACGTCGAGGTCACCGGTGTGTTCGATGTTGACGGCGGCGGGCGGATCGTGCGATGGCGCGACTACTACGACTCCCGCGCGCTCGAGGAGAGCATCATCGCGCTCCTCAGCACAGCGTAAGTCGAGCGGCTCTCGCGGCGGCCCCACTGTCGGCGGGCTACCGCGAGTTGCCGTCACCACACGTTGCGCCGAAGGTTAATTGATTGTGATTCCGTGACGTTCGGCCACCTCGTAGGCGTCATGCCTGTCGATCATCGGGGCGGCATCGCTCAGTTTCTTCACCCCGGGCACGCTGGCAAAGTCCGGGCCGAGGTTTTCGGCCATCATCGCGGCGAAGTTGGTGTCCATGTACATCCGCTCACCGGAAATCAGCTTCTGCTCGGGATCGAAGGACATCACGACGATGTATCCGCCGGTAACGCGCTCGCCAGCTGACGTGGTGAACGACACGTGTGCCTCGCGGACCAGCGTGTTACGGGAGATGGCATGCACACGCATCTGGGCCGCGACATTTCGCTCGCGAGTTCCGGGCAGGATGCGGCTGTAGGCCTCACGAACGGCGGCGTAGCCATCGAAGGCATATCCCAGGGTTGGAAGCTCGTAGTGCGGGTTGTCAACCAAGGTAGCCATCGTGGCGTCGAGGTCTTCTTCCAGCTCGCCCTTTTCGTGCGCGAGCAGGACGGCTTCCATTTCCTTCTTGGTCATTTCTTCCATGGCCGGCAGGGCCTCCTTTGATCCGTCACTGAAGTGAGATCGCATCGATCGCCGACCTGGGGCGCGTCGCGTCCGATGCCGAGGCTCCACGCGACACGGCATGCAGATTCGACCCACACGACGATCTAGATAGATTGATCTACGCCAGTATGAAGCTAGTCACAATCCCCTCGCCTCGTCAACGGGGACACAGGACCGCCGCCCGAGCGGCCCGCACACGGGAGCAACGGACCCGCCTGTTGACGAAGCCGCAATACGGTGACTACGCTCCGACTAGATCAATCTATCGACTGTGGCCTGGTGTCACACATGTGCCGCCCTTTGCGGGTTTCAGGACGCCGGTGGCCAGCGCACAGGCGATCGATCCGGTCTCCGTTGCAGTAACCAGTGAAGAAAGCGCTTGCCCGAGACCACACTCGCTGCGGCCTCCGCAGTTTGTTGTCGCCGGGTGCCCGATCTAGGAGAGTGTCATGTCCGATTCTTTTAACGCATTCGTCTTGAACAAGGACGGCGGCGGTTTCAGCGTCGGCGTGCAGCAGCTCACGCTTGATGACCTCCCCGCCGGCGACGTCACCGTGCGCGTGCAGTACTCCAGCGTCAACTACAAGGACGGCCTGGCCTGCCTGCCGGAGAGCCCCGTAGTGGCCACCTACCCGATGGTGCCGGGCATCGACCTGGCAGGCACCGTCGTGGAGTCGGCCGACCCGCGCTTTACCGCGGGCCAAGAGGTACTCGCGATCGGTCGCGCGCTGGGGATTTCGCAATTCGGCGGCTATGCCGAGTACGCCCGCCTGTCCAGCGATTGGGTCGAGCCGCTTCCGTCCGGCCTGACGCTCAAGGAGGCGATGGCGCTCGGCACGGCAGGCTTCACCGCGGGCCTGGCGATTCAGCGCCTGGAGGACAACGGCTTGAAGCCGGGCGATGGGCCCGTGCTGGTGACCGGGGCCACCGGCGGCGTGGGTAGCACGGCGGTGAACATGCTCGCCGGGCTTGGCTACGAGGTTGCCGCCAGCACCGGCAAGGCCGCCGAGCACGAGTACCTGCAGAAGCTGGGTGCCAGCAAGATCCTGAGCCGCGAGGACGTGTCGGGCCAGAGCGACAGCCCGCTGGAGGCCGAGCTGTGGGCCGGAGCGGTGGATCCGGTGGGTGCGGACACCACCGCATACCTGCTGCGCACCACACGTTACGGCGGCTCGGTGGCGACCTGCGGGCTCACCGGTGGTTTCGCGATCGGCACCACGGTGTTGCCCTTCATCCTGCGGGGGGTGAACCTGCTGGGCATCGACTCCGTTCAGTGCCCGCCGGATGTGCGCGCCGGAGTGTGGCGGCGACTCGGCACCGACCTCAAGCCGAAGAGTCTGGCGGAAAGCATTTCCCACGAAGTCGGTCTCGAGGAGATCCCGGCGGTGACCGGGAGCATCCTCGCAGGCTCGGTGAAGGGACGAACGATCGTCCGGCTGTAGCGACGCGCATGGGCGCCGTCCTCCCGACGGCGCCCATGCTCCTCTAAGGCCAAGCACCACGAGTTCGGCGATTTTGCCCCTATCTGACAGCGTGACATGTCAGAATTAAATTTCGGAGAAAGGAAGTGTAGATGGCAACAACAACAACACTCACGCTGGAGCAGATGGAAGAGTTGCTTAGGCTCCACGAGGAGGCCGAGTTCAATCTCGACCTCGACGCAACGATGGCAACGCTGGTCGAGAATCCCGTTTACGAGTTGCCCTCACTCAACTTGTACATCGAGGGCCGAGACGCCGTCGAGGAGCTCTATCGGCGGATGCTCCACGGCGGAGACGTGCGGAATTTCTGGGCGGATAAGCGCACCCACGCAGTCTCCTCGAGCAGCCTTATTCGCGAGGCGTGGGTGTACTTCGACACCGATGACGGGGTCCGCGTTACCGGATGTTACAACACCGTGATGGATTTCGAAGGCGACAAGATCGCGGGCGAGCGAATGTTCATGGACGCCATCTACACTAAGACGATGGCCTCGGTTTTAGGCCCCGATTTCGGCGATGTCCCAGGCGTTTTCCCGTTGGACCAGAAGCAGCCGCCGCCAGTCCCCCGTATCGACGACCGCGCGGCAGCGCACGCAGCCAACTCGAATCACTGATCCAGCAAGCACCATGAACATGGCCCGATCGGCCTGCCACCAATCCGCGGCGGGCCGATCGGCGTCGCAGTCGGCTCGAACCTGGGTGGACATGGGTCCGCAACCACAGCAGCCCGCCAAACACCGCGAGCAGGTGTGGAAATACGCTCGTATAGCGGGTGATTCACCCGGTATCCACCCAATATGCCGGCAGTATCAGGGCAGGTTGGTTCGCCAGTACATTCCGACCAAGAAATCGGCGAGCTCAGCCGGAGTGATGTCAAGAAGTCCGTCCGCCCACGAGATCAGCAGCTCGGAAGCGGCCCCAGATAGGGCGATAGCCTTCATGCGGGCGTCAACAGGGGTGCTAGTAAACGGTTGGACGCCGGCTCCTGACCACCTGACGAAGTTCTCGGCGGCGCGCATAAGAATCTCATTTCGGCGCGTGCCGGCGCGTCCACCCCTGCCGAGCGCCTCGACAAAAAAGATCCGGATCATCCGGGGATCGCCGGCCAGCGTATCCACGACCGTTCGGAGTGCGACCGATATCCTCGAAAAGGCGTCATCAGGCGCGGTGGCGACAGCGGCATCCGCCTCGCCTTCGATCGCGTCCATGGTGAGGTCGAGGACCACGTCGAACAGTGCATCCAGATCGCTGAAGCTCTCGTAGAAGTACCGTTCGGTCAACCCGGCTTCAGCCACCACGTCTTTGACCCGGACAGATCCGGAAGCGTTGGAACCGAACAGGTTGGTGCCGGCCTCGATCAGCTTCCGACGCCGCTCAGCGACGCGTTCTTCACCTGTTACTCCGCCGTACACGCGGCCTGCGCCCGCAGTTGACACCCTTGCTCCTACCAATTGCGTTGTGTGGCCCAAGGACATAGTGCTGAGAGTTGGGCTGTCCCGACCAAAGACACTCGGTCCGGCCCACTTACGACTCGGTGGTCTTGCGCAGTGCGGCGGGCGCGGGGCTGGACGCGCTTGTTCTCCCGCCGTCGGACGAACTCGTCCGAGGGGTACCGGGCTTCTCAATCGGGTCAGCATGTGGGGGTCAGCATGCAGGATCGCGGCATTAATTGCAATACGTCATTGTCAGAACGGCCCAGCGACTGCCACCCACTCTGCTGGCAGGACGCCGAAAATCAACACGGCGTGACCAAGACATGCGCAATCGACGAGGAATACGAGCTTTCAGTCGCCTCCCGGTTCGAGCGCGGCGGTGTCGGCGGTCACGCGCAATAAGAATGCAGCCGCGATGTAGCGCATGCGGCCCGCGGTGGTCCGTGGATCGTATCCAAGTTGCTGTGTGAACATCTCGTGCCGGTTCTGCAGCGTGGAGTGGTGCATCCTCAGCTCCGCGGCAGCGCCGCGGATACTGTCGGCCCCGACGAGCACTCGAAGGATTTCGGCCGAGCGGTCATCGAGGCGAGCCAGGGCTCGGACGTCGTCATGCGGCGCCGCCGGGTCGTACGCCCGGGCAAGCATCAGCATCGCGCCGAGGTCGGTCGCGTTGACGACGGGCGTGGTCCGGTCGGTGAGACGGAACGCGATCTGCGCGCCCTCCCACGACTCCGGCGCGCGATCGGCACGCATGCACGGCCCGAGCCCCGCTCTGCCGGATGGACGCGTATTCCTGGCGATATCGACGCTTGCTCGCAGGATGCCGTATTTCGTTGGTACGACCACCGACGGCATCCCCGGGATCGTCACCTCCGGACTGGTGGCGACGATCCTGACCTTCGTGCCCGGATCTAGCCCCAGCTTCGCGAGCGCAGCACCGCGCTCATCGTTCGAACGCGCCGAGTCGATGGCGATCTCGATGCCACTCGCCGGGGCCCGCCGGGCCTCCAGCACCTCGACGGCGAGCGTGAGCCGCTCGATGATCATCTCATCGTTGGCGTGCGGTACGCCGTCCCGCTCGAGCCACACCCTCCCGCTCGATGTGGCCCGTTCTGAGGATCTCGGGCCATCGCCGGTCTCGGGCAGCCGGTGACCCTCGGGATCGCGCCGACTGATCCGCCCCCGCACCTCGGCCCCCGCACAAACCCCGGAGAGCGCGGCCGCCCCGCGCAGCAGCCCGTCGAGCCCTACGCCACCGGCGACCAAGGCATCGAAATAGGCGACCACCTTGAGGCTCGCGCCCGCCGCCGGGTCGAGGGCTGTCAGTCGACCAGCGAGCTCCTGCATCTGCACTCCTCGGGTACGTGGTTCACCCTAGCTCGCCGTCGGGCAGTCGAACCCCATTACGAGTCGAGGAGCCGTGCGACCCAGGCGTTACGTGCAGCCGCAGCGGCGTGCGCCAGGGCGGTGTGCGGCGCGATCAGGTCGAACCCGTGGAACCCGCCGGGCCACACGTGGAGTTCGGCCTGGACGCCAGCGCACCACAAGCGCGTCGCGTACGCGACGTCTTCGTCGCGGAACACCTCCGCCGAGCCGCAGTCGATGAAGGCCGGCGGCAGCCCGGAAAGGTCGGTCGCGCGCGCGGGCGCGGCATAAATCGACACGTCGTCGGTGCCGCGACGATCGCCCAGCAGGGCGGTCCATCCCGTCCGGTTGCTCGACCTGATCCAGATCCCTTTGTCATCGCACTGCGCGCTGGACGCGGTCCGGTCGCGGTCGTCGAGCATCGGGCACATCAGTACCTGTCCCGCCAGCCGGGGCCCCTTGCGGTCGCGCGCCATCAGCGCATTGCCGGCCGCGAGGCCTCCGCCGGCGCTAGTGCCGGCGATGATGAGCCGGTCGAGGTCGATGCCGAGTTCGGCGGCGTGCTCGGCCGTCCACAGCAGTCCGGCGTAGCAGTCCTCGACCGGGTAGGGATCCGGGAACTCCGGCGCTATCCGGTATTCGACGGTGACGGCGACGGCATCGTGCTCGATGATCCAGGGCATGATTTGCCCGACGCCCGCCATGCGGTTGCCGACGATCATGCCGCCGCCATGGGCGTGGTAAATGCCGGGGCCGACGCCGGACTTGTCGGTCCGGGCCACGACGGAGGCGACGAGCTCGGCACCCTGGTAGCCGCGGATGGTGACGTCGCGCCGCGCCAGGCCAGCGGCGGCCAGCTCGGCGTCCGTAACGATCCCCGGCGCCGGCGCCTTCCGCAGCTCCCCGATCGTCTCGGCGGTGCCTCCGGTATCTGGTCGCCGATCACGGCGAGGACTGCCTCCAGCTCGGGGTCGAATGGCGGTCGCGGACCAGCCCTGTGCATTGCCGACTCCTACAGATGTCTTGGCGGCGCGTCGGTTACCGACTGCACCATGGTCATGCCGTACTGACCGCAAGAAAACCGCCATACGCGGCAGATTTCGACCAACACATCCGCCATTCGCTCAGCCCGGACTAACGTACATCTGCGGGTACTCGGCGATTTCCGCCACGCAGCGTTGTATAATTTCTGGAAGTCAAATAGCCTCGGTGCCATGACTATTCACGAGTTCTCGGCCACCACTGCCGACGGTGTCAGCCGTTCACTGGACGTCTACGCCGGTCGCGTGGTGCTCATCGTCAATGTCGCCAGCAAGTGTGGTTTTACGCCGCAATACGAAGGTCTTGAAGCGCTGTACCAGGAAACCCGTGACCGGGGCTTGGAGATCCTGGGCTTCCCGTGCAATCAGTTCGGAGCTCAAGAACCCGGCACCGACGCCGAGATCCAGGATTTCTGCGCCACGAATTTCGGTGTCACCTTTCCGGTCTTCGGCAAGATCGAGGTCAACGGTCCCGATGCGCACCCGCTGTTTGTTCACCTGCGGGCGGAGGCACCGGGCGACCTCGGTCCCTCGAGTGGACCGCTGTACGAGCACATCAAGGCCACACGCCCGGAAGCACTCGGCACCGACGAGGTGAAATGGAACTTCACCAAGTTCCTGGTCGGCCGGGACGGCAAGGTGATCCGCCGTTTCGAGCCGACCGTGACACCCGAACAGATCAAGTCCGAGATGGTCGAACTGCTGGTCTGATCATTCGCAGATGGCTGATATCCAACGGTTTCGGATCGATGTACCCGACCATGTGCTCATCGACCTGCGCCGGCGGCTGGCCAACACCCGCTGGCCCGAGGCCGAATGCGTCGACGACTGGAGCCAGGGCATCCCGCTCGCCTACACCCGCGACCTGGCCGACTACTGGGCCAGCGGCTACGACTGGCGGGCACGCGAGGCCGCACTGAACCGGTTCGACCAGTTCGTCACCGAGATCGACGGGCTGCCCATCCATTTCGTGCACCAACGCTCCCCGCATCCGAATGCGTTCCCGCTGATCATCACCCACGGCTGGCCCGGCTCGATCGTGGAGTTCCACAAGGTGATCGAGCCGCTCACCGACCCGACCGCCCATGGCGGGCGCGCCGAGGACGCCTTCCACGTGGTGTGCCCGTCGCTGCCCGGCTACGGCTTTTCCGGCAAGCCATCGCGTTCCGGCTGGGGCGTCGAGCGGATCGCGGCGACCTGGGAGACGTTGATGACGCGGCTGGGCTACGAGCGCTACGGCGCGCAGGGCGGCGACTGGGGTGCGGCAGTCACCACGCAGATCGGCCGCAACGGTGACCACTGCGTCGGCATTCACACCAACATGCCGATCGCCACCCCGACCGAGGCGGCGTTGGCCAACCCCGATGAGGCCGATCGCGCCGCGCTGGCCGCGATGAAGCACTACCGGCGGTGGGATTCCGGCTACGCCAAGCAGCAGTCCACCCGACCGCAGACGCTGGGCTACGGGCTGGTGGATTCCCCGGTCGCGCAGTTGGCCTGGATCGTGGAGAAGTTCTGGGCGTGGACCGACTGCGCCGGGCACCCCGAGAACGCGTTGACCCGGGACGAGTTGCTGGACAACGTGATGCTGTACTGGGTGACCGCCAGCGGGGCGTCCTCGGCGCGGCTGTACTGGGAAGCCATGGCGGCGTTCGGGCGCGGCGGTCGCGTCGAACTACCGACTGGAGTGGCGGCGTTTCCTAAGGAGGTGTCGCGTGCGCCGCGGTCGTGGTGCGAGGCCAGCTACAACATCACCCACTGGACGACCATGCCGCGCGGCGGGCACTTCGCCGCGTTCGAGCAGCCGGAACTCTTCGTCGACGACGTCCGGGTCTTCTTCGCCACCGTGCGCCACTGAAATCGACGTCCATACGGCGCAAACCCCCCGATCTGAGGGCTATGTGTCAATCTGGACGTCGATTTCAGCAGCGCCCCGAATGAGCCCACGCGAACCCCAATGCGCCGTTGAATTGGGGGCTTTCGCGTGGGCTCGCGGAGGAGTCGCCTGCTATCAAGATCCGAGAAGCTTTGCAACCCAGGCGTTGCGCGCCGCGGCTGCGGCGTGCCCCAGCGCCGTGTGCGGTGCGACCATGTCGAATCCGTGGAACCCGCCGGGCCATACATGCAGCTCGGCCTGGACTCCAGCACACCACAAACTCGTTGCGTAGGCGACGTCCTCGTCACGGAAAAGTTCCGCAGAGCCGCAATCGATGAAGGCTGGCGGCAGCCCGGAAAGGTCGGTTGCGCGCGCGGGCGCTGCGTAAATCGACACGTTGTCGGTGCCGCGGCGATCACCCAGGAGGGCATTCCAACCCACCAAATTGCTGGACCGGATCCAGATCCCCACGCTGTCGAACTGCACGGTCGAGGTCGTGTGGTCCCGGTCGTCGAGCATCGGGCAAATCAGCACCTGCCCGGCGAGCCTGGGCCCCTTGCGATCGCGGGCCAGCAGGGCCGTGCCCGCCGCAATACCTCCGCCGGCGCTCGCGCCGGCGATGATCAGCCGGTCGGGATCGATACCGAGCTCGCTGGCATGTTCGGCCGTCCAGACCAGCCCGGCGTAGCTGTCCTCGACCGGGTAGGGATCCGGGAATTCTGGTGCCAGCCGGTACTCCACGGTGACCGCAACCGCGTCGTGGTCGACGATCCACGGCAGCAGCTGGCTGACCCCGACCATGCGGTTGCCGGCGACCATGCCGCCACCGTGGACATGGTAGATCCCGGGGCCGACGCCGGACTTGTCGGCCCGCGCGATGACCGAGGCAACTAGGTCGACGCCCTCATAGCCCTGAACGGTGATCTCGCGACGCGTGACACCGGCGGCCGTCAAGTCGTCATCGGTAACCACCCCCGGCAGCGGGGCCTCACGCAACTCGGTGATTGTCTCGGATGTCACCGTCGGGATCTGGTCGGCGATCATGTCGAGGACTGCTTCTAACTCGGGGTCGAACACCGGCCGCGGAACGGTACTGTACATCGGGGCTCCTAAGTGTCTCCTTGCGGCGCCTCATCGCGCCAACTCCACCATGTTCACGCCGCGACGGCAGCGGATAAACCGCCATCCGCGCCAGGTTCCGAGCAACGGGTCCGCCATTCGCTCGTCTCACCTAGTCCATAGCGAAAGCTCCTTCGCCACAGTGCGTTTGAATCCGCCAGCTATGGGTCGCCAGCGCCGCCGGCCCGGCATCGCGGCCCTAGGGAAGCGGCTCGTACGGCGGTCGCCCGTCGCGCTCGTCGCACAACTCGCTCACTGCAAGGTCAACGATCGTGTTGGCTTGCTGTTCGGTCAGTCCATAGGGTGGATGCAGGCTGGACGAGTACACGGCTTGCTCCACCCATTGCCGCGGCGGCTTGCCCCTGAGCCGGAGAGCGCACACTTCCCAACCCCACTCTTTCAGCTCGTACTCGCCGCGTGGGGTGTTGATGCCCGCGTCGTGCAGCTTCTGCAGATAGGACTTATCGTCCGCGCTGGCCATGCCACTTCCGACAACCCCGGCCAGCGCGGTCAGCCCCGCCGCCACCGCCAGGCTCAGCACAGCCGACCTTCGCGTGCCGCGAAGCACTACTTGTCTCCGACCACTTGCCCGATACCGCCGACGTCGGTGATGGTCCAGCCGTTGGCGGAATCGACGGTCACGGCGTAAGTGGCGGTGGATTGCAGGTTTTGCGCGGCCTGCACTGTCTTGGTCATCACGCTGACGAAGGCGTCGACAACGTAGACGCTCTTGTCGTGCGATCGCACTTTGGCGGCGATGGGTTTTGCCACCGAAGACCACTCCAGGGGAAGCAGGATCTGCTCCATGGCGTTGGCCGCGTCCGTGAGCTTCTTGCTCAGTTCGGGCGTGGTGCCCTCGACCAAGGCGCGCTTCCACGGCCCTAAATCCTTGTGATCCATGATCGCGGCTCGCACGGCGTAGTCGAGTGCCACCTGCTCGGCTCGTGCGTAATCGTGTTCCTGCTGGACGTGGGCGTCCATTCTTCGGTTGGCGCCGATGTACAGCCAGGTCATCACACTCAGCGCCGCGACCAGGGCGGTGATGAGTACCGCTAGCGATAAGCCGCGCACGGATACGGAGATGCGCCGCCCCGTCCCCGTCGCGGAATCTTTGTGCGCGACATCGGTCTCCTGATCGTCGCAGGCCTGCTCGTCCGGCTGCGCGGCGTCCGAATCGTCGGCCTCCGAGTCGTCGGCGTCGGTTAACTTGGTGTCCTCGACAGTCTCGGTGATGTTCACATCCTCACCAGCTTCCTGTTGCTATTTTTCGTGCCCAACACATCACTCACCAGCCTCCGGGGGTGGTTGACCGGTCTGCGGGAGAGTGACGTGCAGTTCGATGGCGCCATCCGGGGGTGTTGCCGCCAGCAGATTGGTAAGGATCCGGCTGCTGTCGACGTTGCCCAGCGCGCTCGCGATCGCCTGGATGTTGGGGGGTGAGTGGTTCGGTGAGCACGCGGAGATCGGCGCCCCGATCATCCAGAAACTGCTGGATGCGCTGCATGAACCTACCGAAGATGTACACGGTCCCGGGCATGTCCACACGCAGGCTTCCGTTTACCCCCCCAGTTCCACATGTCGACCAGCAATGGGCCCATGCGTTTGACGTCCGGGGCGGACTGGGCGAGCAGCGAGCCGACGAATCCGGCGTTCTCCAGCAGACTCTGGAGGTTTTCCAGCGCTTGTCTGCCTCGGCCGTTGAGTCCGGCGGTGGTGTTGTTGAGGACGTGGCTCGCGCGCTCCAGGTTGGGCAGGACGGTGTAGGGATCGGGCAGGGCGGCGTCGGCCTGGCCGACCACATTCTGGAGTTGACCGGGGTCCAACTGGTTCAGCGTCCGGACCACGCTAGCTCCCAGGTCCGAGATCGACTTCGGCGCGACAATCGATTCACTGGGGATCGTCTGCCCGTCTTTGAACGCCGGCCCCCCGGATGTCTTCGGCTCCAGTTCGAGGTAGGACTCGCCGAGCGCAGACAGGTTCTCGAGCCGGACAACGGTGTCCCGGGGAATTTTGAACTTGTTGTCGATGTAGAAGCGGATGGTGGCGTTCGAGGTGGACGTCTCGATGGTGTCGACCTTGCCGACCGGAACCCCGCGCAGCAAGACGTTGGATCCGACAACCAGGTTGTTCACGTCGGCGACGTCCATGGCCAGGTTGGTCCGATTCTCCGGCGGCCGGACTCGAACGCCCAGGTGTGCAACGTAGACCAGGAATGTGGCGATCATCGCCGCGAATGCGACGAACACCGCTGTGGCTCTGAGGATCACGGGACAGCTCCTAGCATCCGCAACACCTGTTCGACATCGTTTGACAGTTCCCGCCCATCCGGCCCGACGATGGAGGTGATGTTGATTGCCGGATACTTGTCTACCGGCAGGACGAATTCGTTCAGCAAGGTCCGCCAGCGTGGGTACTCCCCCTCCACAACCTGCTTGGCTCCCTGTATCGCCGTCATGGCGTCCGCGAGGGAAGAGAAGGCCGGCACCATCCAGTACCCGCTGCTATAGATCGTCCCAACCGACGGGAGCAAGTACCCGAACTCCCGAGCGATTACCGTGGATCGTTCGAATCCCCGCACGCCTGCGGGGTGAACCAGAAGCTCATTTGCGGCGCCCAGCCGCCCACCACATTCGACGTTTGTTCCAAGCTGGTGATCATGGCGTCGACGGTTTCGAGGTTGTCGGAGACTTGGTTGAGGTCGGTGGTCACTTGCGATACCACCCTGCGCACTTCGTCCTTGGGTGGGGTGATCCGGTTGAGCCGAACCAGGGTGTGCTGCGCACGTTGTATCGACCCGCTGCCGATGAAGTTCGCCAAATTGGCGATGGTGTCCTCCAGTTGCGGTGGCGATATTGTCTGCTGCAGCGGGATTCGCCCCCCGGCCGCCACCGGAGCTGCCGGGGCTGCGCCATCGGCCGGCGGTTCTAGGGCCAGATAGATGTCACCGAGGACCGTGGCCTGTTGCAGCACCGCGGTCGTGTTGGACGGAACCGCGATCCCTTCCTGGATGCGCGCCGTCACATCGACGTGGGTGCCGACTTCGGCGACCTTGCTCACCGCCCCGACGGTGATGCCGTCCATGACGACCTTCGCCCGGTCGGGCAGGTTGAGGACGTTGGCGAACTCGACGACGATGTCGTAGCCGTCCGTATAACTGTGGCCCGGCATCGGGATCGCGTCGACGGATAGCGCGGCCAGCGACGAGCACCCGCTGAGGCCCAGCCCACACGCCGCCGCGCAGATCAGCGACAGTATCCGATTTTTCATCGCCGCTGAGCCTCCGTAAGCACGTATTGCAACAGTGCGACGTCCACCGCGTAGGGCCGACCCTCGACATCTGCGCAGCTACCGGGCGCGGACGCGTTCATCGCCCCGCACGCCAGCAGCCCGTTCGGGGTCGGGATCCGGTACAGTGCCGGGCGCCAGGTCAGCACGCTGAACATGTGGTTGTTGAGGCGCTTCGCCAGCCCTCCCGACGTCGCGCCCGCCGGCTCGCCGTTGATGCCGCTGATGAACCGTGGCAACGGATTGAGCATGTCGGCGATGCCTTTGTAATGCGGGCTGGCGATGCGGACCAATTCGCTGGTCGCATCCAATGCCGACTGGAATTCTTCGCCCAGCTCCAGCTCGATGTCGGCGACAATGGGCAAGACCTGGCCCATCGCCCCGGCAAACTGGAGGGCTCCATGCTCGGCCTGCACCAAGTCGGGAACTATCGGCGGTAGGTCGGTGACGATCTGCTTGATCGGCGCACGGTTGGCCTGCACCATTGACGTCAACTCGGCAATGTTGCGGGTGATTTCGCCCATCTGGGAGATCGCCTGATCCGGGTTGTCCAGCAGTCGCGAAGACCGGGTCAGCAACTGGTTGGCACGATCGCCCTGCCCGCCCATCGCTTCGTCGATGCCGCGCAGCGAATCGGCGATGGTGGTCGAGCCGTCCGGATTGATCGCGTTCACGAAGTCGGTAGCCGATCCGATGATCTTCGCGATGCTGAGCGGGGTGGAGGTTCGATTTATGGGAATGCACTCGGCTGGCTTGAGTTTCGCTCCGCCGGTGTAATTTCCTACCAGTTCCAGTGCGCGGTCCGCCAGAATGGATGGCGAGCGGGTGACCGCCCGCACCTCTGCTGGAATCGGACGTCCTTCGTCGATGGAGAACGCAACTTTCACGTCGGTAGGGTGCGGCTCAATCCGACGAACGGTGCCGATCGGATAGCCCATCTGGGTGACATGGTTGCCCACATACAGACCGACGCTGTCGGACATGACAGCGCAGTACTCATTCGCCGCCGATGCGGATGACGTCGCACACGAGGTGGCGCCGAAGATGGATGCGATCGCCACCACCGTTGCCATGACCGGACGGTTTCTTGACCTAAGGCCGCGCATCAACAGCGACTCCCCTCGATCGGGAAACACAGATCTGTTGCGAGGAGTTCTGGCGGCGTTCCGGCGTTTTGCGCGTCGAGCGTCGTTTGCATCCGTCCGCGGACGCGCCGCAACCAGCGCACCAGCGCACCATTGCGGTCGGCGACCGTCTGGAACTCGGCGAGTACTCCGCGAACCCTGTCGATAAAGTCCTGCCGGTGCTCAAAGTAGAAGGGAACGAGTGGGTAGATGTCGTCGACGATCTTGCCTAGGCCTTCGATCGACGAGCCGAATCCCTTGCTGTAGAGGATAAGTGTTTCCTCGAGTATGGCGATGCGGGAGATCAGGTGCTCGAGCAGTTCCCGGTTTCCGTTCATCGTCCCGATGTATTCATTCGACATTTCGAGAATCTTGGTCAGCTGGCCGCGCTGGCGTTCGAGGACCTCGCTGACACCGTTGCCGGCGTCGATAATCTTGGCCAGGATTTCGGTGTTGCTGCCCGCCAGACCCTGTTGAATCTGGCTCAGCGATTCGTTGATCGGCCGAGGTGCGACTTGGTCGGTGATCTTCGTTGCGTCTGACAGGGTGCGAACCAGGCTGTAGGGCATCGTGACCCGGTCTGCCGGGATGGGATGTTGACCTAGTCGCCGATCACCGAGCGGCACGAGGGTGACGAAATAGCCGCCGACGACCGTAAGCATCCGGACATCGACCTGGGTTTGGTCTCCGATGAACACGTCGTCTTTCAGCGAGAGCTGCACACGAACGTGCTGGGGCTCAAGTGAGACGTGCTTGACCGTTCCTACGTTGATACCCGCTACGCGAACCGAATCGCCCGCCCGCACCGAGGCCGCGTCGTCGGTATAGAACGTGACAAGCTGCTGGTGCGGCGGTGAGATGTATACCCAGCCCACCACCAGCGTGACGATCGCGGTCAGTGCGATCGTGGTGACACCCCAAAACATCGGGTTACGCCAAGATCTCCTCACTGATTGCATATGACCACCTTGCGTCCGTTGAGGAGCACATCCATCGGAAGGGGTAGCTGCGCTGGGCCCTTCGAACACGGAGCAGGGGCTCCCGCGACCGGCGGCTCCGGAATGTTCTCCCAGACCACCGGTATTCTTTTGACGCCGTCCATCTCGTTGTAGAGATTGGTGATTGCTTTGTCGATCGCTTTTTCCGGATCCCACCCAGGCTTGTAGTTCGGGACCGTCCACTCCCCCGAGTCGAGTCCCATCGCCCGAAGCAGGCGATCCACCTCGGACGTGAAAGCTGGGCCGTAGATCTGCGACTTCCGGAACTCGTCCAGAACCAACATGGCCGAATCGGCAACTATCTTGACCTGGTCCAGGATCTTGGGTAGTGCATCAGATTTCCCCCGCACCCCTTCAGCGACGCGTCCCAGATTGCGCACGATCGTGGCGATGACCGCTTCTCGATCCGAGACCAGGGCTGTCAACCTCTTGATGCTGTCGAGCATCGGGCCGAGGCCATCGCCGTCGCCGGCAAGGAACGTGGCCACGTTGTCGGTGAAGGTGTTGATCTCGCTGGGATCCAGCGTCGCCAGAACAGGTTGGAGTCCGTTGAACAGCACGGTGACGTCGAAGGAGGGGACCGTCATCGACGTCGGGACGCTGGTGATCTGATTGGCCGCTGCACCTTCGGCCGCGCCGGCCACGTCGATGTAGCGTAGTCCGGTGAGGGCCTGAAACTTCACCGCTAGCCGCGTCTCGGGCACGATGCTGTAGCGGCGCTCCATCGTGAACTTGATGTTCGAAACAGTTTGCTCGCCCTCCCTTTTGAGTGCGAGCTCTTGCACCTTGCCGACCCGCACACCGCGGACCCGTACATCGGCGCCCTCGTGTAAGCCGGAGACGTCGGTGAAGTCTGCGCTGAAGATCCGGGTTTCGCCTGAAACCGGTTGCCGGATCACATTCGAGATGACGATGAGCAGCACCGTGCTGACCGCCACCGCTAGAACGAATTTCCACAGCGCTCCGAGGTGTTTTCTCATCCAGCCCCTCCCAGCATCAGCTGGAGCGGTGCGGCGACCCCAGGCAACTCATCGAGCACGATGCGTACCTGTAAGGCACGTTGGTCCCCAGAACCCGCATACATGCGTTCCAGTCGCGAGCGCAGTTCGCCCAGCTTGTCGGCGAGGTCGGCCGGGTTCACCAGCCGTGGTACGACGTCGGCCATGACCCGCGTCTGATCCAGCAGCGGGAATAGGTCATACATGTGCGACGCCTCCAGATCGCCGAACCTGGAGAACAGGTCCAACCGAGCGCCTTTGAAATATTCTCTGAACCGGCCGAACACGAACTTATCCGGATCGGTGGCCAGCAGCTGACTTGTCTCGTTGTAGTACTTCAACATCTGGTCGTCGTAGTACCGGAGAAGGGTATTGTTCTCCCGGTTCTTGGCCGGGTCGAAACCCACGCCGGCGTCGTTCATCAGGTAGGCGTTTCCGGTGCTGATCGCCGCGTCCAGGAAAGGCGGCAGACCCACGCTGATCGCGGCCGTGTTTCGTAACAGCTGCTCGGTGCTAACCGTCTGGATATCCGCGACCGTCGTTGAGACCAGAATCATCGTTTCAAACAACGGATTGAGTGCATCGGTGTAGCGGGTGGCGCGGTCCATGACGCTGACCAACTGTGGCGTGACCACGTCGTGCGACAACTCACCCAGGCGATACAGCAGCGTCTGCAGTGTCAGGTTTCCCGCCGGCGTAACGCTGATCGACGCACCGTTACGCAGGGCCTGGCCGTGGTCGGCGGGTAGCAGATTCACGCCGGTCACGCCGAAGTAGTTGGCCGGACGGAAATCAATGCCGACGGCATCGGTCAAACCCTTGGTGGCACCGCTTTCCAACTCGACGTCCATGCGCACGCGACTGCCGGTGAGTTTGGATATTCTCGTGACCTCGCCCATCTTCACGCCGTGCAAGATGACCGCGGTGCCGTTGTCGACGCCCTGCCCCACGTACGGCGTCTCGATGGCCACAGCAATAGTGTTCTTGGCCACCCGCCCGCTCGGAGTGATCACGGCGTAGGCCAGCAGCACCATCAGAAGTACCGCAAAAAACCCTGCACCGATCAAGGTGAGAATGCGCGCATGCCGTTGTTCGTCCACCCGAAGTAGCATCGTCATCGTCGCAACACCTACCCCGTGAACAGATACGTCGGCTTGAGACCCCACAACGCCACGGTGAGGACAAAGTCCAGGACCATGATCGCTACCAGGCTTGCGCGAACCGCGCGTCCAGAAGCCAAGCCCACCCCGACTGGGCCGCCAGACGCGAAATAGCCGTAGTAACAGTGAATTATCGTCACTGCGGCGCAGAAGACCGCCGCCTTCAACGTGGAGTACATGAGGTCGGTCGGCGACAGGAATTGCACGAAGTAGTGCTGGTAAGTCCCCTTCGGCGATCCGTAGATCGCGGTGATCATCGTGTTGGAAACGAAGAAGCTCACCAGCAGCGTGAGCGCATACCCCGGGATCACGATTAGCAAGGCGCCGAGGAAACGCGTACCCACCACGTACGGAAGCGCGCGTAACCCCATCGCCTCGGTGGCGTCGATCTCCTCGGCGATGCGCATCGCACCAATCTCGGCGGTCATTCTGCAGCCGGCCTGCGCGGCAAAGGCGATCCCGGCGACCAGCGGCGACATTTCCCGAACGTTGGCCAGTCCGCCCACGATTCCCGAGAGCGCACCGAAACCCAGCAAGTTCAACGTGGCCCACGCCTCGATGGCGATCGACGCGCCGATCGCAATGCCGAGGATCGTCAAAATGCTGATGACGCCGCCGTCGACGACCAGCGAACCACGGCCAAAAGACAGGCTGATCATGCGGGCCAGGATCTCTTTGCGGTAATGCTTGATGGTTACCGGCGCGAGGTAGAGGACTTGGCCGACGAACAGCACAGCGCCGCCGACCGTGTGCAGGGGCGTCTGCATAGCCGCCAGGGGCCGTTCGACGAAGCGAAACTGGTCGAGGTATCGCGACGGGGCCGCTACCCTATCGGTCACTAGGCCACCGCCATGGGGAAGAACATCGCCTGGACCTGCGTGATCACCAGATTCGCGATGACGATCCCGACCACGTTCACAACGACGGCCGCGTTCACCGCATCGGCAACACCGCGGGGCCCGCCCTTGGCTTCGATACCTTTCAGCGACGACGCGATCCCCACGATCGCCGCGAACACCACCGCTTTACCGATGGCGAACCAAACATCGACCATCTTGGCGAACGCACCGAACGACGCCCAGAAGCTCCCACTCGTCACGTCGCTGACCGTGATCGCCAGGATGAATGACGCGATCACCGCCGAGGCGATGATGACGGCCATCAGCACCGGAGCAAGGATCACCAACGCGACGACCCGTGGCACCACCAGGTTTCGGACCGGGTCGACTCCCATGACCCGCAGCGCGTCGAGTTCTTCACGAATCGCCCGTGCACCGAAGTCGGAGGCGATGGCCGACGCGGCGGCGCCGCCCATCAGCAAGCCCGCCGTAAGCGGCGCGCCTTGGCGGACGACACCAACCCCGCTTGCCGCGCCCACGATCGACGCGGCCCCGACCTGGTTGATCAAACCCGATGTCTGAACGGCCACCATCCCGCCGAAGGGAATGGCCATCAACAGGGCCGGCAGCGCGGTCACCTTATAGAGCGACCAACATTGGTTTGTGGTTTCGCCGACTGGGAACCGCAGCGATATAACGTCCTGGACGATGTAGCGAATAACCGCCGCTGCCATGAGAACGGCGCGACCCACGGTTTTCGTACTCTCCACCGGCACCGTCGTCAGGCGCGGGAAAAGCGCCCGAGGGCGCCCGAGGATCGAACTCGCCGTTGTGACGCCCCGATGCAGTCCGGCACTGCCGCGTGGCGCACGGTCCACGTCAGCTGTGGCGTGACGTTCACCGGTGTTCGTGACTGTCATGTGTTTGCTGGCTCGTTCCCTATCGCGTACTGACGGAGATCGAGCTGCCGGCAGATACGCCCGCAGCGAGGTCCGACGACTGTGGTACCCGCCTCAGTCGTCGGGGGAATGTTACTTGGCCCACAACTATCTGGCAAGCCGAATTGTCGGACGTGGTGATCCCGCCCTGTTCGCCATCGCGATCCGACTCGGCGACTCGGTTTCCGTTTCCTGCAACACTTTCCGCGGTCCAGGTGCGGGTTGCCGTCAGCGTGGTCATTTAGTCGCCGGCCAATACGATGGCGGCCGTGGAGTTGCCCGAGCTGGCGTTGGTCATCACGTCGGCGCCGTATCGGGTGTAGGTGCAGTCGGGAATGGTGTCCCAACCAAATAGCGCGGCCCCGTAGATCGCCTTTTGCTGAGTGTCTGCGAAACCGGCTAGCAGTTTGGCCTTGCCCGCGGGGTACGACAGGTGGCGCAACATCGGCATCGGATCTTCCAGCGGCTGGAACCGCGCCGTGTGGCCAGCGTAATTCTGCGTCTCGAGGTTGGCGCGCTGAGCAACCCCGTCGAGCACCGGATCGGATTGCAGCGCCGGACAGCCGCCACGTTTCGCTTGTACCGCCGATCTCAAGTCGGCAGTCGGGTCTGCCGACGCCACAGGCGCCAGCACCGTTGCCGTCACTGCGATGGTCGCCGCCGCCACAACCACACGCCAGATCACCGGACAACCTCGACGCCAGGGGCTCGACCGCTTCCCACGGACCGCAGTAGCCAAAGACATAGTCGTCCTGGAAATCCTTTGCGTGAGAGCGGCATACCCCATCCGGCACTACCGCCGTCGAACTGTATAGAACGATCTAATCGGCAGATGTTACGGGACGCCCCCAGCCGTGTCAATGCCCGTCGGCCCGTCGCTGCCTCATGTGAAACGAACCGGTGTCCGAATTTGCGCTGCGTGGACACCTCCGCGGTGGGCGCCCCGGCGACGGCACCGGTGGGCCCGTTTGGCGTGGTGAGTTCCATCAGTGGGCCTCGGCCACCAAACGTGGCAGCGGCCGCAGTAACCGATGACCTGCCTGACGCTGAACGTTGGCCGGTGGCTCCATGGGCCGTGACGTGACCGCACGGATGTACTCACCAATCTGCTTTAGTGAGCGGGTGGCCTCGGGGACCACTGGTGCCAAGAGCTGGAAGTCGTGGATCTGACCTGGCCAGATGCACACCTCGGCAGGCACACCCGCCGCCGTCAGCTTGGCGGCGGCCAACTGAGCGTCGTGCAGCAGCGCCTCCGACCCGGACACGTGAATCAACGTTGGCGGCAGGCCGGGTTCGATGTGCTCGAGTGGTTCGTAGGCTTCTTCGGTCTTGCCGTCATTGGTGTGCTTGGCGGTGGCGTCCGCGACCAGCGCGACCAGCGCGTCGAACGCCTTGGGCGGAAACATCGCGTCGATCTTGATGTTGGGATGCGCCCGCTTGGGTTCTTGCGCCAGCTGCAGCAACGGTGAGATCGCGACCAGGGCCGCTGGTGTTTCGCCCTCGGCCTGTAGCCGCTGGGCCAATGCAAGTGCGAGGTACCCACCTGCGGAATCACCGGCTAGCACAATCTGTTCCGGCTCGTAGCCGCGTCCGCGTAGCCAACGGTAGGCGTCATGACAGTCGTCGAGGGCCATGTCGATCGAGTGCTTGGGGATCAGCCGATAGTTGGGCACCAGTACCGCTGCGTCGGCATATCGCGAGATCGCGGTGACCAGCCGACCGTGCGAGTGCGCCCCACCAGCCAGGAACGCGCCGCCGTGCAAGTAGAGCACCACTCGCCGGCTGCCGTCCGCCGGCACGACGCCGGGGGCGCGGACAAGCTGCGCAGTTGCCGTCGGCAACGCCACGGTCGTCCGGACGGCATCGGGGGTCGGAACTGCGACGCTGCAGGCGAATTCAACGACACCAAACGGCCACGGAAGGGTGGGCACATAGCTGCCGAGCGCCAGCGCGGGCCTAATCGTCAGGCGCGACATCAGTGCCACCAACCGCCCGGCCACACTCGGCTCGGACTGGCTCGCGGCGCCTGCCTCATACCTCGGGTGGGTAGTCGGTGGTAGCGGCATCGACACGGCGGTGGTCATTGGCTCGCCGCCCTCGTGTACAGGCCGGCGATGAGTTCGAGCCACTGGTAGACGTCTCGTAGTGTCGGTAGTGGAATGCGGCGCGGGATTCGGTTGGGCTGGGACCGGTCAACGCCATCGACGATCCTGGTAGTGACGTACATCAACCAGTAGGGCCGGTCGACAGGTTGGAACGCGCCGCAGATTTCTGCCCGGTCAGGGCCGAATACACTGATCCGCCGACGGCCGTCCTCGTCGACGGTGCTGACTACGGTCGGCGCCCCCGTGGGTGTGCTGACCGCAGCCAGGTTTGCGTCTTCTACATTCGGCATTGCGGTCACTGCTCCTGGATGTTGCGGTCTTGCGCTGCGTCGGAACTGGGCCCGTCGTGACAGGCGCGCAACCTGACAAGTTCCCACGGGCAGACCATCCGCGAAGCGCCCATCGTTGTCTTGACTTGGATGAGTATGGTGCCTACGTCGGTGACCGTGCCGACCCGCCGACCTTCGCGAACCTGGTCGCCTATGCAGAATTGCATTGTGTTGCCTCCCAGGGCCTCTCGTGCGGGAAACTTCGATACCACCCGTGCGTCATGGCCGTCCCGGTTCGTAGTCGAGTCGCGGAACGGTCAATTCATGACGCGTGTGCCAGCGCAGGGTGTCGGTGCCGTCGCGCCAGTAGACCTTGTACCGGATCGCATCGGAGTCAACGATGATGCCGACGCCGCGGCGGTGATCAGCTCGCGCCAGTACGGTGTCGCCCATCACCGGAGTACTCGGGTTGCGTCCGACGATCATGGCCGAGGCCGTTCCCTGCGATGCCTGATCTCGGCGACGAAGCGGCACCCGTCGTCGTCGACCACATCCCACGACGACGGCCCACGCCACTGGGTCGTTCCCAGCGCATGGACGGTACGGCGCGCATCCTCCTCCGAACGGATATTCGCTAGCCGTCGTCCGTCACTAGTGATCACCGTCCACATGGCTACGGCCGATCGTGGGTGCTGCCGGAACTAGATACTGCCCGCTCCCTGGGGAGCTGCGCACTAGTGCGCCGACCACCGGAGTCCGCCCCATGTGGCGTGATCGTCATGGTGTCGGCTCCCTTCACTGATGCCCCGGCGAGCCAATCCGCCCGAGTGTGACATGCTGACAATTTTCGTAATATGTCATTTGACGCGCCTATCCCCGAGTTGTCAAGACCGTTGACCTGGTAAATCTCCACGATGGACATGAGATGGACATATTGACGAAAAATGTCCAACGTATGGGTACGATGAGCACATGCCCCGAGCACGCCGTAACCCGCCGACCACACCTGCGGTGAAGGACGATCCGCGGGATCGCATCTTGGCGGCCGCCGAGCGCTGTATTGATCGCCACGGCGTCCGCAAGACCACCATGGAGGACATCGCCGCCGAGGTGGGCATGTCACGGCCGGGCGTCTACCGCTATTTCAGCGATCGCGACGACCTGCTCGTCGAGTTGATCACTCGGCACGGACGGGTGATGCGCGACCGCGCCCACAAGGTCATCGCCCGACAGGACGGCCTTCAGAACCAGATCATCGAAGGGCTGCTCTTCGCCGTGAGCGAGGGGCGGCTCGATCCCGTGATGCGACACGTCGTCGCACCTGAAGGCTCCAGCCTCGGTCGACGCATTACCGAATCACGGATGTTGGAGACGCTGACGGCCGAATTCTTCGACCCATTCCTTGACGTCGCCTACGTCAACAATGAACTGCCACGTGACCTACCACGATCGGACGTCTATCTCTGGTTGAACAGCCTCGGGCTGATGCTGATGCGAGGGCTCGAGGATGGTGACGCTGACCTAGCGCGCTATCGGTCGATATTCCACCGCTTCGTCGCCCCGGCGTTCGCCGGCCCACAACAGTAGGCTGACGACTCACTACTGGTGGGCGCTAACAACGCGGCGTACGTTCACGTCCGGAAGGTGGCACTCGGCGAGTTCGTAATCGGCGTCGTCATGCAGGACCACCAGGCCCCGCACCGCCGCAGATCAGCAGGTCGATGACCGACGGACTTCTCGTCGGCCCGCGCGGCCAGCCAGCCCTAGTAGTCGCAATCCTTCGCATGCTCGCGGGACCGGGCCAGCGCCTCGATGCGCCGGAATTGCTCGACGTAATCACGCATCGCGAGGTTCACGGCTTCCCTCTTGATTCGCACCCCAGCGATCCGCATCACCTCGGCCAGCACGTCGTCATCGAGGTCGATCTGTGTCACCGCCATGCCAGCCTCCTCATGTCGCCAACGTATGCCAGGGTAGCGATGCGTACCAATGCGAGGAGACATGTTCGATGAACCGCCGCGCCGGGGCACTTACCGCCGTGCTGACCGCACTCGTCGCCGCGGCGGTACCGGGTTGTAGCTCCACTCCCCCGGCGCTGTCACTGACGGTGCTCGCCGCCGCCTCGCTGCAGCCGACCTTCACCGAGCTCGGCGACCAGTTCCGCGCCGAGCATCCCGGCACCAGCGTGCGGTTCGATTTCGCCAGTTCGTCGGACCTGGCCGCCCAGCTGACCCAGGGCGCCACCGGCGACGTCTTCGCCTCGGCCGACACCACCCAAATGGACACCGTCGCCGCCGCCGGGCTGCTGGCCGGCGCCCGGTCCAATTCGCCTCCAACACGTTGGTGATCGTCACCGCGCCGGGCAATCCCAACCGGATCGCGTCGTTCGCCCGACCTGGCCCGGCCGGGGCTGCGGGTGGTGGTGTCGCCGCCGCCGATGCCGTGCGGGGTGGCCACCCGCCGCGTCGAGGACGCCACCGGGGTGCACCTGGCCCCGGTCAGCGAGGAACCCGACGTCGAAGATGTGCTCAACAAGGTCACCACCGGGGAGGCCGACGCCGGCGTCGTCAACCGCACCGACGCACTGGTCGCCGGTGACCGGGTGGCCACGGTCACCTTCCCCCAGGCCACCGACGCGGTGAGCAGCTATCCCATTGCGGCGCTGAAGAAGTCGCCGCACCCCGAGCTGGCGCGCCAGTTCGTCGACCTGGTCGTCGGTGCGACCGGTCAACGGCTGCTGAGCCAAGCCGGGTTCGGCAAACCGTAGCCGCTACCAGCCCCGGCGCGGGGGCGCCGACCCGACCCACTCGTTGTTGGCCGCCACATCGCGGCTGCGGTAGACGATGTAGGGCCGGAACAGGTAGGCCACCGGCGCGCTGAACGCGTGCACCAACCGGGTGAACGGCCACAACGAAATCAGCACCAGCGCGATCGTCACATGCACCTGGAAATACACCGGCGCCTGGATCATCAAGTCGCCGCGCGGGTCCAGGATCCAGATCGAGCGGAACCACACCGACACGTTCTGCCGGTAGTCGTGCACCTCGCCGTAGTGGGTGGTGCCCATCAGCGTGCAGCCCATCCCCGCCAGCAGTGCGCACACCAGCACCGCATACATCAACTTGTCGTTTCTGGTGGTGGCCTTGAACACCGCCGCCTGAGTGCGCCGCCGGTAGATCAGCAAACCGATCCCGACCAGGGTGGCGATCCCGGCGGGCAGGCCGAGGATCAGCGCCTGCAGGTGATAGACGTGGTCGCTTAGCCCCAGCTTCTCGGTCAGCCATTCCGGCACCATCAACCCGACGACGTGCCCGAAGATGACGACCAGGCTGCCGAAGTGGAACATCGGGCTACCGATCTGCAGCAGCCGCGACTCGTACAGCTGCGACGATCGGGTGGTCCAACCGAACTTGTCGTAACGGTAGCGCCACCAGCTGCCCACCGCGGCGATCGCCAACGCGACATAGGGCACGTCGTCCCAGTAGATCTGAGCCAGGTTCAGCTCGGCCACATCATTCTCCCTCGGTACGCCGGGGTGGCACGGTCAAGGTAAACGGTTGCAGCCCAACGGCTTCCGCAGGAGGTCCGGCCTCGGCGAGCCGGCGGGCCCGCTGCAGCTCCTGATCGGTCACCGGCGGCAGCGTCGCACAGACGGCGGCGATGACGTGCGCGTACGGCGAACCCGCCTCCCTCAGCGCGCCGAGCAGCACATCGATCGGCACCCGGTGCGCATTCAACAACTTACGGCCCGCCTCGGGGTCGACGGTCGCGGCGAACTCAAGTACCACCGGCAGATAGTCGGGCCCCTCTTTGGCCGGAGGTGCGACCCCGGCCTCCCGGTAGGCGGTGGCGAACGCCAGGATCTCCATGCCGCGGTTGCGGGTATCCCCGGCGGTCCAATACGTCAGGTACATCGTCGAGCGCCGACGCATATCGAAGGTTTCGACGTAGTCGGTGGCGGCGCGCAGCGGGTCGGTGCCGCGCAGCGCGGTCACGGTGCGCCGCAACAGGTCCGCCGGCTCCCCGTCGAGGTGGGCCAGCAGGCTTTCCACGGTGTCCAGGCGCTCGTTGTGCTGGTCGTCGGGGTAGGCCAGCAGCAGCGACGCCGCCTGCCACACCACCCGATCACGCAGCCCGGACGGCCGGGACCGGGTCAGCAGCCTCACGGCCGGCGCTCCCCGGGGAACATGCCTGGCGGCACGTCACCGCCGTCCCAGGTCAGCAGGTTCACCCGTGAGGCACCGCCGCCGGCCATCGTCTGGCGCTGTTTGGTGGCGTGGAAGGTTTCCACCGCCACGGGCACCGGCTCGCCGCTGCCCGATCCGAACGGGCCGGATTCGTACATGCCCGGTCCGCCGTCGAAGTCCAGCGAGCAGCCCATGTGCTCCAGATCGTGCGCCTGCGCCCGGTACGCGGTCGGGATCACGTACCGCTCCTCGTATTTCGCGATCGCCAGCAAGCGGTACATCTCGTAGATGTCTTCCTCGGTCATCCCGACCGCGGCCGGGATGTGCGGCTGGGTCTCGCGTCCGAGGTTGATATCGCGCATGTAGGACCGCATCGCCGCCAGCCGGCGCAGTACGTGCTCGACGGTGTCGGTGTCGCCGGCGGTGAACAGCTCGGCCAGGTACTGCATCGGGATGCGCAGCGCCTCCAAGGCGCCGAACAGGTTGCCCAGGTCTTCGCCGTCGTGGCCGTCGCGGCTGACCGCGTCGACCACCGGGGACAGCGGCGGGATGTACCAGACCATGGGCATGGTGCGGTATTCCGGGTGCAGCGGCAGCGCCACCTTGTAGCGGTTGATCAACGCGTAGACCGGGGAGCGTTGCGCGGCGTCGATCCATTCCTCGGAGATGCCTTCGGCGCGCGCACCGGCGATCACCTTGGGGTCATTGGGATCTAAGAACACCCCGCACTGCGCCTCGTAGAGGTCGGCGTCGTTTTCCACCGAGGCCGCCTCCAGCACCTTGTCGGCGTCGTAGAGCACCAAGCCGATGTAGCGCAACCGTCCCACGCAGGTCTCGGAGCAGATCGTCGGCAGGCCGACCTCGACGCGCGGGTAGCAGAACGTGCACTTCTCGGCCTTGCCGGTCTTGTGGTTGAAGTACACCTTCTTGTACGGACACCCGGACACGCACATCCGCCAGCCGCGGCACTTGTCCTGGTCGACCAACACGATGCCGTCCTCGGTGCGCTTGTACATCGCGCCCGACGGGCAGCTCGCCACACAGGACGGGTTGAGGCAGTGCTCGCAGATCCGGGGCAGGTAGAACATGAAGGTTTCTTCGAGCTTGCTGGTGACCTCGGCGCTGACCTTCTTCAGGATCGGGTCATTGGCCAGGGTGTTGGCCGACCCGGCCAGGTTGTCGTCCCAGTTCGGCCCCCACTCGATCTTCATCGGCTCGCCGCTGATCTGGCTGCGCGGCGCCGCGACCGGCAGGGTGTCCCCCAACGGTGCGGACGTCAGGTTCTCGTAGTCGTAGGTCCACGGCTCGTAGTAGTCGTTGATGGTGGGCAGCTTGGGGTTGGCGAAGATGCGCGCCAGCTTGTGCAGGCGACCACCGTCGCGCAGCCGCAACCGGCCCTTCTTATCGCGCACCCAGCCGCCGCGCCAGCGGTCCTGGTCCTCGTAGGTGCGCGGATAGCCTTGTCCCGGACGGGTTTCGACGTTGTTGAACCACACATACTCGGTGCCGGAACGGTTGGTCCAGGCTTGCTTGCAGGTGACCGAACAGGTGTGACACCCGATGCACTTGTCGAGGTTCATCACCATCGCGATTTGGGCCATTACCTTCATCGTCAGTACCTGACCTCCTGGCTGCGGCGGCGCACCACCGTCACCTCATCGCGCTGGTTGCCGGTCGGGCCCATGTAGTTGAACGCGAACGCGTGCTGGCCGTACCCGCCGGCCAAATGGGACGGCTTGACCCGCACCCGGGTCAGGGCGTTGTGGTTGCCGCCGCGTTTGCCGGTGGTTTCGGCACGCGGCGTGTCCACGGTGCGTTCCTGCACGTGGTAGACGAACACCACCCCGTCGGGCATCCGGTGGCTGACGATGGCCCGGCACACGAAGACACCGTTGGCGTTCACCGCCTCGACCCAATCATTGTCTTGGACTTTGATTTTCGCAGCGTCGCCGGGGCTCATCCACATGGTCGGGCCGCCGCGGGACAGCGACAGCATGTAGAGGTTGTCCTGATAGGTGGAGTGGAACGACCATTTGGAGTGCGGCGTCAGGTAGCGCACCGTGAGCCCGATGCCGTCGTCGGTGACCCCGAGTTCGGGCGCGTTGAACAGCCGCGCCATATCCAGCGGCGGGCGGAAGACCGGCAGATGCTCGCCCAGCTCCTCGACCCAGTCGTGCGCCAGGTAGAAATGCATCCGCCCGGTCAGCGTGTGGAACGGCTTGAGGTTCTCGATGTTGACGGTGAACGGGGCGTAGCGCCGCCCGCCGGTTTCGCTGCCCGACCATTCCGGGCTGGTGATCACCGGGACCGGGCGGGCTTGGGTATCGGCGTAGGTGATGCGCTTTTCCTCGCTGCCCTCGGCCAGGTGCGCCAGCCGCTGACCGGTGCGCTTCTCCAACTCGCGGAACCCCTCGACCGCCAGCCGGCCGTTGGTGGTCCCGGACAGCAGCAGGATCACGTCGCACATCCGCTGCGCCGAGGTGACCGCCGGGCGGCCTCGGCCGGCACCGGAATTCATCACCCCGAACTTCTTGCTGAGTTCGTCGACCTCCTGGAAGGGGTGCACGGTGTACCCCTTGACGGTCAACCCGAACTTGTCGACCAACGGCCCCAGCGTGCACCACTTGTCGTAGACCGCGGCGTAGTCGCGTTCCACCACCGTGAGTTTGGCCATCGTCTTACCGGGAACCGGTGTCTCCCCGGTGTGCAGCCAGTCGCGCTCGGTGCCGTCGGGATAGGCCATCGCATCCGGCGAATCGTGGCCGAGCGCGGTGAGCACCACATCGGTGCGGGTGCCTAGGTGCCGCTTGGCCATCGCGGAAAAGCGCGGGCGATCGCGCCGAACGCGTCGTAGTCGCTGCGGGTTTCCCACGGCGGGTCGGTGGCCGCGGAAAACGAATGCACGTACGGGTGCATGTCGGTGGACGACAGGTCGGCTTTCTCGTACCAGGTGGCCGCCGGCAGCACCAGATCCGACACCAGCGTCGTCGAGGTCATCCGGAAGTCGATCGACATCAACAGATCGAGTTTGCCCTCGGGAATCTCGCCCTCGCAGACGACGTCGCTGGGCCGCACCCCCTCGGTGGGCGGGTCGCCGAGCACGTTGGAGTCGGTGCCCAGCAGGTGCTTGAGGAAATACTCGCCGCCCTTACCCGAGGAGCCGATCAGGTTGGCGCGCCACACGGTGAGCACCCGCGGCCAGTTGGCCGGATTGTCCGGATCGGTAACCGCCAGTTTGAGGTTGCGCTGCCCGAGCTGTTCGGCGACGTACTCGCTGATGTCGCGGTTCGCGGCCTTGGCCTCGTCGGCCACATCCAGACTGGACTTGTCGAACTGCGGGTAGAACGGGCTCCAGCCCATCGCGGTGGCCGACGCCAGCAGATCCATCGTGTGCTTGCCGTCGAAGCGCCCCCGACCCAGCGGGCTGGTCAACTTGTCGGCGCCGTAGGCGTCGTAACGCCACTGGTCGGTGTGCGCGTACCAGTACGAGGCGCCGGGCACCTGCCGAGGCGGGCGCACCCAGTCGGTGGCCATCGCCATCGTCTGCCATCCGGTCAACGGGCGCACCTTCTCCTGGCCGACGTAGTGCGCCCAGCCGCCGCCGTTGCGCCCCATCGACCCGGTCAACATCAACAAGGCCAGCACCGCGCGGTAGATGGCGTCGCCGTGGAACCACTGACAGATGCCGCTGCCCATGATGATCATCGAGCGGCCGCCGGATTCCTCGGCGCTACGGGCGAATTCCTTGGCGACCCGGATGGCCTGCGCCGCCGACACCCCGGTGATCGGCTCCTGCCAGGCCGGGGTGTTGGGCTGGGTGGGGTCGTCGTAGCCGGTGGGCCACTCCCCCGGCAACCCGGGCCGCGCCACCCCGTAACCGGCCAGCATCAGGTCGAAGACCGTGCACACCAGGTGGTCACCGACCCGGCGCACCGGGACGCCGCGGGCCACGGTCTTTCCTTCCCCGGTGATGGTGTCGAAGTCGGCGAGGTGGACCAGCGCGGTGTCGCTGTCGTGCCGACCCAGCATCGTCAGCGCCGGGTTGATCCCGCCGAGGTCCAGGTTCCATTTGCCGACGCCGTCCTCGCCGAAGCGGAAGCCCAGCGAGCCGGGCGGGATGACGACGCGGTCGGTGAAGTCGTCGTGCAGCGCCGGCTTGAGTGCCGCGTTTTCGACGGTCTGGCCGAGGTCGGCGGCGGTGAGGTTTTTCCCGGGCACCAGCATGTCGCCGCGCTGTTCCAGCTTGATCAAAAACGGCAGGTCGGTGTAGCGCCGCACATAGTCAACGAAGAACGGAACCTGTTGTTTGACATAGCATTCGGTGAGGATGACGTGGCCCATCGCCATGGCCAGCGCGCCGTCGGTGCCCGCCGCACACGGCATCCACTCGTCGGCGAACTTGGTGTTGTCGGCGTAGTCCGGGCTGACCGAGACCACCTTGGTGCCGCGGTAGCGCACCTCGGCCATCCAGTGCGCGTCCGGGGTGCGGGTGATCGGGACGTTGGAACCCCACATCATCAGATACGCGGCGTCCCACCAGTCGCCGGACTCCGGCACATCGGTCTGGTCGCCGAACACCTGCGGTGAGGCCACCGGCAGGTCGGCGTACCAGTCGTAGAACGACGTCATCGGGGCGCCGATCAGCTCGAAGAACCGTGACCCGGCGGCGTAGGAGACCATCGACATCGCCGGGATCGGCGAGAACCCGGCCACCCGGTCGGGGCCGTAGGTCTTGATGGTGTGCACGTGCGCCGCGGCGATCATCTCGGTGGCCTCGGCCCAGGTCACCCGGACCAGGCCACCCTTGCCACGGGCCTGCTGATAGCGGCGGCGGCGCTCCGGATCGGCCTGGATGTCGGCCCAGGCCAGCACCGGGTCGCCGAGCCGGGCCTTGGCCTCCCGGTACATCTCCACCAGCACGCCGCGGGCATACGGGTAGCGGACCCGGGTCGGCGAGTAGGAATACCAGGAGAAGGAGGCGCCGCGGGGGCAGCCGCGCGGCTCGTATTCGGGCCGGTCCGGACCCACCGACGGGTAGTCGGTCTGCTGGGTTTCCCAGGTGATGATGCCGTCTTTGACGTAGATCTTCCACGAGCACGACCCGGTGCAGTTGACCCCGTGGGTGGAGCGAACCACCTTGTCGTGGCTCCACCGGTCCCGGTAGAACACGTCGGCCTCGCGGCCGCCGCGGCGGGTCACCGTGCGCAGGTCCTTGGAGAACTCCCCCGGAGTGAAGAACCGGCCGCTGCGCTCCAGCAACTCTTCGAGCGGGCCACCGACGTGGGGGGTCACCGTCATGTCAGCGCCTCCTTCGTGGCAGTGCAGCCCGGTTCCGGTTGGTTTATCGGGCAATCGCGTCGTGGTGTATCAGGTTCGACCATTGAACAGATGGCTATCCGATTGGCCGGCATCGGTGACGGTCCGCGGGCTGGTCAGCGGCAGCTATTCAGCATAGGTCGGTTGCGAGGCGACCACGTGCCAGACTCCGGGGCGGAACGCGGAAACCCTGACCTGCAGCGATAGCGCATTCCGGCACGTGCCGGTGTCCAGCTCAGCAGCCAACCTCACTCCATCCAGAAAACCATCCTGACCACTAACAACGCCTCACTTCGCGGTTAACGTTAGGTAACGTCACCAGGCCACGGTGCTTTCTGGCGAGGCACTGTGGCTTTTCTGGAAATTGGCTGTGGAAGCCGTAGCGCGGCTACGAGGCGCCGGCCGCTCGCGTGTTCAGCAGCCGCGTCAGGTCTGCCAGCCAGCTGCGGTCGGCGGGCACCCAGTCGATGTCGGCCAGGTCGGCGGCGGTCACCCAGCGCAGCGCGCGGTGATCGTGCGGGTGGGGTTTCCCCCGGGTCAGGGTCACCCGGTAGGCGCGCAGCGTGGCGGCCGCGCCCAGCGCGACGTCTGCGCCCAGGCGCTCGCCGACCTCGACCGCCGCGCGGTCGACGCCCAACTCCTCGGCCAGCTCGCGGGCCAGCGCGGCCGGTTCGGTTTCGCCGGGCGCGACCTTGCCGCCGGGTAGTTCCCAGCGCCCGGCCAGTTCGGGGGGCCTTAGGCGCTGCGCGACCAGGAGCGCGGCTCCGGAGACGACGGCGCCGGCGACGACGATCTGGTTGGGCATGGCGTGTGACGCTATACCGTCCTACGGTCGGAAGATGGCTGTGTTAACGGATGAGCAGGTCGACAGCGCCCTGACCGACCTCGAGAACTGGCAGCGTGTCGAGGGTGTCCTGCGTCGATCGGTCAAGTTCCCGACGTTTATGGCCGGGATCGACGCCGTGCGCCGGGTCGCCGAGCACGCGGAAGCAAAGGATCACCACCCCGACATCGATATCCGGTGGCGGACCGTGACTTTCGCGCTCGTCACGCATTCGGCGGGTGGTATTACCGAGCGGGATTTGGCGATGGCCCGCGATATCAACGAGCTCCTGGCGGGCTAGGGCGTCGAGTCTGCGCTGGCGGCATCGAGCCTGCGTGTAGGGCATCGAGACTGCGCTGGCGGCGTCGAGTCTGCGCTGGCGGCATCGAGACTGCGTCCATGGCATCGAGTCTGCGTCCAGGGCCGGGTAGTCGGGGACGGAAACACGGCCTCACCGCAGGCTCGACGCCCTCACCGCAGACTCGGTGCCCTCACCGCAGTCTCGGTGCCCTCACC